>NZ_JBANBJ010000190.1:0-575 GCF_059803515.1 Bradyrhizobium sp. UFLA05-125
ACAGATGCACGGCGTTCCAGATGTCGACCGCTTCCGAGATGATCGGCGTATCGCTGCCGTACTTCGCGGTCCACAGCTTGACGAACTCGGCATTGGCCGGATTGTCGACGACCTGGAAATAGCCCTGGTCGGCGATGAGGCCCTTGCCGGCTGCCGGCGACACGACGACCTGCTGGTTGCCCGAGCCGTAGTTGGTCGAGACGACGCCGATCCTGTCCTTGAGGCCCGCGGCGGCGAACTGCTCGAGGAAGCCGGTCTGGTTGGCACCGACCGGCAGCGCGACGACGAAGTCCGGCTTGGCGGACTGGATCTTCTGAATGGTCGGCGCGTAGTCGGTGACCGTGAGCGCCAGAAAGTCCTCACCCACGACGTCCGCGCCGGCCTTCTTCGCATATTCCTTGACCCAGTGCGCCGAGATGGTCCCGAAATTGTAGTCGGGCGCCATGACGTAGATCCGCTTGCCGTATTTCTTCACCGCCCAATCGATCAGCACCGACAATTGCTGCGAGGCGGAAGGACCCGTGACGAAGGTCTGCTTGTCGCAGGCACCACCTTCGTAGAGCGATCCATAGAAG
>NZ_JBANBJ010000191.1:0-556 GCF_059803515.1 Bradyrhizobium sp. UFLA05-125
ATCTGGCTCAGCTGCTGTGGAGCGCGGACGAGATCGACGTGCAGGCCGGCGACCGGGAGCGACAGGGCGGTCGCGAGGTTGTCGCCGATCGCGCCGAAATAGGTGGCGAGCATGATCTTGATGCCGGGCACGTCCTTGGCGAAGCGCGCATAGGCGCGCTGAAGCGCGTTCCGCTCGGTGCCACTGAGGTCGAGCACCAGGCAGGGTTCATCGATCTGGACCCATTCGGCGCCACGCTTCGCCAACTCCTGGAGAACCTCGACATAGACTGGCAGCAGGCCATCGAGCAGCGAGACCGGATCGAAGGCTGCATCATGGCTCTTGCCGAGCTTCAGGAAGGTGACCGGGCCAACCAATACCGGGCGCGTCTGATAGCCGAGCGACTTTGCCTCGTCATATTCCTCGATCGCCTTACGCGAGGAGAGCTTGAAAGTCTGACCCTTGTGAAACTCCGGAACCATGTAGTGATAGTTGGTGTCGAACCACTTGGTCATTTCCTGTGCTGTCGCGCCATGGCCATGATGGGCGTGACCGCAACTCGCGTCGTGTGTGTCGC
>NZ_JBANBJ010000192.1:0-552 GCF_059803515.1 Bradyrhizobium sp. UFLA05-125
TTTGCAGCGCCGCATAAGGCCGGTGATGGCCCTTCTGCGACGACTCCGCACGCCTCGCCGGTCAGTGGAACGGGATTTTGCGAATTCGGTTCGCAAACATGCACACCGAGACCATGAGCAGATTAGCATGAGCTTGCGCACGAACGCGCTGCGGAGGATTAAGATGAAAATCGACGGGCGTTGTCACTGCGGATACATCACCTTTGAGGCCGAGATCGAGCCGGACAAGACCCTGCTCTGCAATTGCACCGAC
Organism: Bradyrhizobium sp. UFLA05-125; assembly: GCF_059803515.1. NCBI lineage: Bacteria > Pseudomonadati > Pseudomonadota > Alphaproteobacteria > Hyphomicrobiales > Nitrobacteraceae > Bradyrhizobium > Bradyrhizobium sp. UFLA05-125. Next base: position 254 of record NZ_JBANBJ010000192.1, read on the forward strand.
TGCCAGACGTTTTCCGGCTCTGCATTCCGCGTGCACGCCTTCACGCGGGAAGACACTTTCAGGTTGCTCTCGGGCGAGCCGAAAATCTACGTCAAGACCGCCGAGAGCGGCAATAAGAGGCCACAAGCGTTTTGCCCGGAATGTGGAACGCATGTCTACGCGACGGCGCTCGGAGCAGGCCCCAAGATTTACGCCATCCGCGTGGGCTCCATTCGTCAACGCGACCAGATCGTCCCCCATACTCAGTGGTGGTCTCGCTCCGCGCAGCCATGGCTCACATCCGTAGGCTCGATGCGAAC
>NZ_JBANBJ010000193.1:0-535 GCF_059803515.1 Bradyrhizobium sp. UFLA05-125
CATGGCTTCAAGGTCGTCGAGACCTTCAAGGGTGTCGCGCCGAGCTACGAAAACGAGAAGTGCGACCTTGTGGCAAATCCGACGCTCGCCCAGCACTTTGCACCAGACAGCAAATAGCGACCGGGCAGGGCGCGCTCGCTCAACGGGCGCGCCTCCTATTGAGGAAGGGTAATCATGGAACCCGATCATTTGGCGACGAGACGACTAGTTCTATAATCAGACTAGACACCGCTTGCCGGGTGTGGTTCGATGATAGAACCATTATAACATATCAGGGAGGATTTGAAATGGCATTCCATGGCACTCTTTTCTTTTCGACTGAGACAGCTTCGCGCCGCAGGAAGCGCAAGGACATCAGTCCGGGATTGTGGGCCAGGCTAGTGCGCTTTGGCGCGTTGGCGCTGGTTGGTACGTTTTGTCTTGCGGGGGGACCGGTACAGGCCGATGGCGGGATCAAAATCGGTGCCATTTTCGACCTGACCGGCGGTCTGAACATCTACGGTATTCAGCAGAACAATGCCCTGAAGCTGGCCGT
>NZ_JBANBJ010000194.1:0-527 GCF_059803515.1 Bradyrhizobium sp. UFLA05-125
CACAACCAGGCAATTGCCAATGAGATTGCCGGCCGTTTCTACGCAGAGCGCGGTTACGAGAAGATCGCGGCGACCTATTTGCGGGCCGCGCGGGCCTGCTACCTGCGCTGGGGAGCCGACGCAAAGGTCCGCCAACTCGAGGAGCTTTACCCGCACCTCAAAGTGGACAAGTCGATTGTGGATTCCACGGCGACGATAGTGACACCCGTCGAGCAGCTCGATTTGGCTACCGTAATCAGAGTCTCGGAAGCGGTGTCAGGCGAGATCGTTTTCGAGAAGTTGATCAACACGCTTATGAGTTCGGCAATCGAACACGCGGGCGCCGATCGAGGTCTTTTGATTCTTCCGCGAGGCGACAAATATCAAATCGAAGCAGAGGCCACAACCAGCAGTGACGATGTGAACGTGGTGCTGAAACAGGCGCGCGTCACGGCCGCAGATCTACCGAAATCTGTATTTGACTACGTCCTTCGGACAAAAGAGAGCGTTCTCCTGCACGATGCGTCCAGCCAGAACTCGTTTTCAGC
>NZ_JBANBJ010000195.1:0-521 GCF_059803515.1 Bradyrhizobium sp. UFLA05-125
TTGCCGCGCTGGGCGTAGGAATTGTAACCATCGATATCGCCGCCGAAGACGAGACCGCCCTTATCCGACTGGCTGATGTAGAGATGGCCGGCGCCGAAGGTCACCACACAGTCGATCAACGGCTTGAGCCCCTCGGAGACGAAGGCTTGCAGCACGTGGCTTTCGATCGGCAGCCGCATCCCCGCCATTGCGGCCAAGCGGGAAGAATTGCCTGCCACAGAGAGCGCGACCTTCTTGGCCTTGATCGGACCGCGCGTTGTCTCAGCACCGAGAATGCGGCCATCTGAGATGGTCAAACCGGTCACCTCGCAATTCTGCACGATGTCGACGCCACGGTTGTCAGCAGCGCGCGCGTAGCCCCAGGCAACCGCATCGTGGCGTGCAGTACCTCCACGCCTCTGCAACAGCCCGCCTCGGATAGGAAAGCGGCCTGTTTCGTAGTCGAGGAAGGGCACCATTGCGCGCACCTGTGCGCGATCAAGGAGCTCGGCGTCGACCCCAGCGAGGCGCATCGCGTTGCC
>NZ_JBANBJ010000196.1:0-515 GCF_059803515.1 Bradyrhizobium sp. UFLA05-125
TAGGGTTGCGCGGTTCCGGTCGCCTCCAGCTCCGCAACGCGTCGGTCGTCGGCATCGCGCCATTCGGTGGGCGTCAGATCCCGCCAGCGCAGTCGACCGGAGGCGAGATCGTCGCGGCCGTATCCGACGATGCGGAGAAAAGCTTCGTTGGCATCGATGATCCGATCGTCACGATCCCAGACGAAGATGCCGATGATGTTGGCATCTACTAGCCGTCGTATCCTGGCCTCCCGCTCAGCTAGCTCGCGGTACAGGCTGGCGTTCTCGATTGAGATAGCCGCCTGGGAAGCGAGCAGTGTGAGGACCACCATTCGAGCAGGAGTAAACGCGGCAGTCGCAAGGTTGTTCTCCAAGTACAGGATTCCAATCAACCTGGTCTGCTTAATTATCGGCAGGCAGAGCACTGACCGTGAGCGGTGGTCGCGAATATAAGCATCCGCTGAAAACGAGTTCTGGCTGGACGCATCGTGCAGGAGAACGCTCTCTTTTGTCCGAAGGACGTAGTCAAATACAGA
>NZ_JBANBJ010000197.1:0-509 GCF_059803515.1 Bradyrhizobium sp. UFLA05-125
GCCGGCATCCTGGGCTCGGCCGTGATCAAGGGCCAGGCCACCGAGGTGATCGATGTCGGCCACTTCCTGCCGATGGCGTTTGCCGACTGGTTCACCCGCAAGGAGATGAAGCCGTCGATGCATTCGCAGTCGGTGCTGCTGGTCGACGACTCAGCCTTCTTCCGCAACATGCTGGCCCCGGTGCTGAAGGCGGCCGGCTACCGCGTCCGCACCGCGCCGACGGCGCAGGAGGGGCTTGCGGCGCTGCGCGCGCAGAGCTTCGACGTCGTGCTGACCGACATCGAGATGCCCGACATGAACGGGTTCGAGTTCGCGGAAGTCATCCGCTCCGACCACAATCTCGGCGCGATGCCGATCATCGGGCTGTCGGCGCTGGTCTCGCCGGCGGCGATCGAGCGCGGCCGGCAGGCCGGCTTCCACGACTATGTCGCCAAGTTCGACCGTCCCGGTCTGATCGCGGCGCTGAAGGAGCAGACCGCAGGCGCGGCCGGCGCCTCCGAGCTGAGCCG
>NZ_JBANBJ010000198.1:0-504 GCF_059803515.1 Bradyrhizobium sp. UFLA05-125
GCCGCCCGTCACGCGCCAGATGGGCTTCAGCCCATTCATCTCCGGATCAGTGACGAGAGCCGCAGCTGCTGCTGCCGACGCGAAGCCGATCTCTGCCACTGCCTCCCGGCCAAGCCGTGCCCCATCCCCAAGGGCTTCAGCGAGCGTGAAACGACCGGCGGCGCTGCCGGCGACAGTGAGTCCCGGCGGCAAGGCTCCAGGCACGAAGGCCTGGGCTGCCTCGTTCCACACTGGTCTGCCGTTCTGGTGCGAGGTGAGGTGAAGCGTCGGGTTCCAACCATTGGAGACCGCAAGCAGGTCGCAGGCCAACGAGGTCCGTTTGCCGGAGGCGTCGCGGATGGCGACGCCACGCAGCTCGCGACCACCTAGCGTCGCCTCGACAGCGCCGCCCGCAAATAGGGGCGCACCAAAACGCTGGGCGAGTTCTTTGAGCGCCGGATCGGTCTCGCTGCGGGAATCGACGATCGCGGCGAGGCGAGCGCCGGCCGCGGCAAGATCGCGCAC
>NZ_JBANBJ010000019.1:0-128272 GCF_059803515.1 Bradyrhizobium sp. UFLA05-125
GCCTATCAGCTCGTGCCCGTTGTGAAATGCGAGGTGTGACGTCATCACGGGACAAAGTGCGGTTCCTCCGCCCTCCCCCGCAAGGGGCAAGGGCGGAGGAACCGCACTTTGTCCCGTGATGACGTCACACCTCGCATTTCACAACGGGCACGAGCTGATAGGCTGCGCGCGCGAACAACAATGTGTGCCGGGATTCACCGGCCCAACTCAAGGAGCGTCCCGTGCAGAAACCAGGAACAGGCGTGCGGTGGATCTCTGCCGCGATTGTTTCGATCAGCCTCACAACGTTGGACCCAGCGCGCGCGGCATCGGTCGCGCCGGTTGCCGCGGAAAACGGCATGGTGGTGTCCGCGCAGCATCTGGCGACACAGGTCGGTGTGGACGTGCTCAAGCGTGGCGGCAATGCCGTCGATGCGGCCGTCGCGGTCGGCTACGCGTTGGCGGTGGTCTATCCGGCAGCCGGCAATCTCGGTGGCGGCGGCTTCATGACAATCGAGCTCGCCGACGGCCGCAGGACCTTCCTCGATTTCCGCGAGACGGCGCCAAAGGGCGCGACGGCCAACATGTATCTCGACAAGGATGGCAACGTCATCGCGGGCACCTCGACCAATGGGCACCTCGCCGTGGGCGTGCCGGGATCCGTCTCCGGCATGGAATACGCGCGCGAAAAGTACGGCACCATGAAGCGCGCCGACCTGCTCGCCCCAGCAATCCAGTTCGCCGAACAGGGCTTTGCGCTGGAACAGGGCGACATCGATTTATTGCGTACCGCCACCACGGATTTTCAGAACGATCCCGCATCCGCCGCCATCTTCCTCAACAACGGTCAGCCGTTCCAGGTGGGTGAGAAGCTGGTGCAGTCGGAGCTCGCCAAGACCCTGCGCGAGATCAGCAGCAAAGGCACCGACGGCTTCTACAAGGGCTGGGTTGGCAACGCCATCGTGGCATCGAGCCAGGCCGGCAAAGGCCTGCTGACGCAGGACGACCTCGACGGCTACAAGACGCGCGAGCTCGCGCCCGTCGAATGCGACTATCGCGGCTTCCACGTGATCTCCGCACCGCCACCGAGCTCGGGCGGCGTCGTCATCTGCGAGATCCTGAACATCCTGGAGGGCTATCCGCTGAAAGAACTGGGCTACCACTCCGCGCAGGCCGTGCATGTGCAGATCGAAGCCATGCGCCACGCTTACGTGGACCGCAACAGCTACCTCGGTGATCCCGACTTCGTGAAGAACCCGCTCGACCGTCTGCTCGACAAGAACTACGCGACCAAGATCCGCGCCGTGATCGATCCGAACAAGGCCGGCATCTCCAAGGACATCAAGCCTGGCGTCGCGCCGCATGAGGGAAGCAACACCACGCACTATTCGATAGCGGACAAGGACGGCAACGCGGTGTCGGTGACGTACACGCTGAACGACTGGTTCGGCGCCAAGGTGACGGCAGCCAAGACCGGCGTGCTGCTGAACGATGAAATGGACGACTTCACCGCCAAGGTCGGGGTGCCGAACCTCTATGGCCTGGTGCAGGGCGAGGCCAATTCCATCGCTCCCGGCAAGCGGCCGCTGTCCTCGATGAGCCCGACCATCGTCACCAAAGACGGCAAGACCGTCATGGTGGTGGGCACGCCCGGCGGCAGCCGCATCATCACGGCTGTCTTGCAGACCATGATCAACGCGATCGACTACGACATGAACGCGCAGGAAGCCGTCGACATGCCGCGCATTCACCAGCAATGGCTGCCGGACCTGACCAATGTCGAAGACTATGCGCTGTCGCCGGACACCCGCAAGATTCTGGAAGGCATGGGCCACAAGTTCGGGCCGCCGCAACCAGCCAACCATCTGGCGGTCATCATCGTCGGCGCGCCGTCGCTGAACGGCAAGCCGGTCGGCAACAACCGCTACTATGGCGCCAACGATCCCCGCCGCAATACGGGACTGGCCGCGGGGTATTGAGGGTCTTGTAGATGCGTAGGGTGGGCAAAGCGAAGCGTGCCCACCACTTCTGTCGCAATCGCGGAGGGATGGTGGGCACGGCGCTAACGCGCCTTTGCCCACCCTACCGCCGTTCGATAGACAGCGGCGAAAACCACGCTATGCAGCTTGTGCCACGCGCGAGGGTTATCCCACCGGTCAATCAGGAACTCACTCTATTGTCCTTGCCCTCAAGCCACCTGACGATGCGAAAATGGGCCGCTCGTCAAACAACTGACGGCTATGGCTGGCGAGCCCGCCCGACGACCTCGTACGGGAGATCCGCATGGAACAGATTCTGATCAATCTCGTGTCAGGCGCGCTTGGTGGAATTGGCGCGGGCAAGTCTTCGCCGACATTTGATCTCGGAATGGCCGGCAACGTCATTTCAGGCCTGGTCGGTGGCGGCGTGCTCGGCCAGGTCATTACGCTGCTGCTTCCGTCCATCATGGCCGCAGCAGAATCCGGCAATTTGAGCGTTGGCGGCGTCGTGTCACAAGTCGTCGCCGGTGGCGCCGGCGGAGCGATCCTCACCGCGATCGTCGGAGCCATCAAGAACAAGGCGGCCGCGTGATCGGTGAGGCAAGGGCCGAGATCTCACCATTTTTCCTTCGACGTCCGCACGTCGAGCTCGAACGACCAGGCGCGTTCGGGCTGCCTGTAGAGGAAGGCAAAGGCATCGACGATGCCTTCGATGCTGATCAAGCTGTCCTGCCGGCTTGCAGCATCGGGAAGGCGGTTCATGATCTTGTCGCCGGCGATCGCGCCGTCGACCACGACATGAGCGACGTGGATGCCGTCGGGCGCATATTCCTTGGCCATGGCCTGGGCCAGCGTGCGCAGGCCCGCCTTTGCCGAGTTGAACGCGCCAAAGCCAGAGCGCCCGCGTAGCGAGGCGCTGGCGCCGGTGAAGAGCAGCGTGCCGGCCTTCTTCGGCGCCATGCGGCGCACCGCCTCGCGGCCGAACAGGAAGCCGCCGAAGCAGACGACGCGCCAGGCGTTCTCGAAATAGTCGGCTTCCATCTCGATGATCCTGCCGGGCGTGTTGTTGCCGGCGTTGTAGATCGCGAGATCGAGCTCGCTGCCGGCGGCATCGAACAGCGCGGCGACGTCGCTCTCCTTGGTGGCATCGGCGACAAAGGGAACGGCCTGTCCTCCCGATTTTTCGATAGCATTCGCAACCGCCTCGAGCATCGAAGAGGTCCGACCCGCTACGATCACTTTGAGCCCGTCCGCAGCAAACCGCTTGCAGAGCTGGGCGCCGAGCCCGCGGTCAGGGCCCACACCGATCACGATTGCCGTCTTCATCGCATCCTCCCGCTGGAGCTTGGAGCCTACGTCACTATCCGCACAGGATTGCCATATAGTTCTAAAATGAAACTATATACTGGTTCGCGGGTTTTACCTAGGTGTACGGGGTTTCGGCCTCTTTTAAGGAGCTTTCATTCCATTTTGGAATTTTATATTGTTGCCACACGAACGCGTTGAGAATTCAGCCTTTTCGGGGGTCGGACGGAATGCGATGGGATTTGCTTGAGCAGGAACAATGCTCGGTCGCCAGAACTGTGGCCGTGATCGGCGACCGCTGGAGCCTTCTGATCCTGCGCGACTGCTTTCTGCGCGTGCGCCGGTTCGAGGAGTTTCAGTCGCGGCTCGGGGTCACCCGGCATATCCTCGCCGATCGCCTGAAGAAGCTGGTCCGGTTCGGCGTGCTCAGGCGTTCGCCCTATCAGGAGAATCCGACGCGTTACGAATACATCCTTACCCAGAAGGGACTGGATCTCTATCCCGTGGTAATGGCGATCGTGCATTGGGGCGACACCCACATGGTGGATGAGCGCGGCCGCCCCATGCTTCACGAGCACAAGAGCTGCGGCAAGATGTTCGATCCGGTGCTGGTCTGCTCCGAATGCGGCGAGCCGATCATTGCGAAGGAGGTCCACGTGCACGCCGGCCCCGGCGCAGCGAAAGGCGCGGCCAAGGAGCTCGCAGCGCGCGAAGCCGCCTCATCGGCCCGCGCGAAATAGCGGCCGCTGCTTCGACAATCAGGCAGCCCGCTCCGGACAGTTGGTCAACTGGGCGGGATTGCCGACCGCAGTGCAGCCGTCTGGCACGTCAGAGGTCACAACCGACGCGGCGCCGATCTTGGCGAAATCGCCAATGCGAACGTCGCCCAGGATGACCGCGCTGGCGCCGATGAAGACACCGTGTCCGATCCGAGGCGAGCGGGTCGGCAATTCGCCACGGCGGCCGATACTGACATTCTGGAGAATCGTGACGGCGTCACCGATCACGGCGTTCGCGCCGATCACGATGCCTGTGGCGTGGTCGAGATACACCGACGATCCGATGCGCGCCGCGGGATGAATGCTGACCTGCAACGCGTTGGATGCTTCGTTCTGAAAGAGCAGCGCCGCATCGATATGTCCGCGATGCCAGAGCCAGTTCGAGACCCGCCAGGCCTCGAGCGTGACATAGCCCTTGAAGTGCAGCAGCGGCGGCAACAGGCCGGCGACGGCGGGATCCCGGATCGTGATGGCGCGCAAATCGAGGCTTGCCATCTCGATCAGGCCGGGCTGGTCGTGGAAAGCGTCGTTGGCGAACGCTGTGAGGCGTGTGCGCGTCGTGGCGTTGCCGCCAAGCCGTCGCCCGATCAAATCGGACAGAGCGGCGGCAAAATCGTCGTGCGCGAGAATGGTCTCCGCCAACGTGACGCCGAAGACAGGATCGGCCGTAGCTGCGCGTTGCGCCTCGCCACGAATCGCCCGCCAGAGACTGTCGTCCGCTACGATCGCAGCTCCCGCCATCGCCGCCTCCGGTCTTTTGCCACACGGTTTCGCCGCACGAATATATGATGTGTGCGGCAGTGCGCCACCAAGCTCGCAAAACCAAACCGCCCGCCTGCGGGGCTCGCAGGCGGGCGGCTCGGGGCCATCAGGACTTATGGGGGCGTGTGCCTGAAGGCTTTGAGGATCAGATCAACCTTGCGGCGGCGGCTCGTTCGGCGGCGTCGGACGGGTCTTGTGCTGCGCCATGAACTGGTCGAACTCTTCCTTGTCCTTGGCGTGACGCAGCCGCGTCAGGAAATCCTTGAACTCACGCTGCTCTTCCTCGAGCCGCTGGAGGGTCTCGGCGCGGTACTCGTCGAAGGCACGGTTGCCGGAAGTCGGCGGGCCGAAGCCAAAGCCGAAGCCACGACGCTCCATGCGGTCGCGCATGCGGTCCATCTTGTACTGCATCTTCTCCATCTTGTTCTGCCAGCGATCCTGGTGGCTCCAGCACGACATTCTTCTGCTCCCGAGTGTGAAAAAGAGAAGGGCAAGCCCGATCGGCCACCAGATGATGAAGCCCAGGATGGTCACGGCAATCCAGCCGGGGTGCCAGGGCGTATCGAGCATGTGGGGGCGGTAGTAGGGGTCGTCCGAGGGGCCGCGCCATCGATTGACATCAGCGGTGTAGGCCATTTCCCATCTCCATCACGGCAGTCACGCCGTTGTGAATGTAAATAACATTTACATAGGTAGCCGATCCCGCGGTTTTGTCAAGCCGGCCGCCAGACAGACCCGCCGATTTATTTGCGCAATTTTATTTCAGCTTGCCCCAAGGACCACCCGAAGGGGCCCCCGGGGAGTTGCCAGAAGTGGAGGATGCCTCCGGTGGCACCGGCGGCGGCTCGGCGCCTCCAGCCATGGGACGGCGATCGATCGGGAAGCCGAGCCCACGCAGATAGATCAGCACCTCGGCCTCGAGCAGTTCATCTGGCGACATCGGCAGCTTGCGCCGCGCGGCATCGCCGCGGGAGAACAGCGAGGCCACGCCGTGTGACATCGACCAGATATGCAGCGCCATCATCATCGCCGGCGGCCGCGGCGTGCCCGGCGGCGTCAACGCCGCGAGGCGCTCTGCAGCCGCACGAATGACGCCGAAAGCGCGCTCGCCTGCGGCCATCAGGGCCGGATTGGCGTCGACGGGCAAGCCGGATTCGAACATCGCGGAATAGAAAGCGGGCTCTTCGCGCGCGAAGGCGAGATAGGCTTTACCGACGCGCTCGAACGCCGTGACGGTGTCCGGGCGGCCATCGTCCCAGGCCGCGGTCAGGCGCGCCTCGAACTGTTCGAAGCCGCGCTGAGCGATCGAGGAGAGTAGCTCATCGCGGTCGCGAAAGTGTCGGTAGGGAGCGGCCGGGCTGACGCCCGCCATCCGCGCGGCATCGGCAAAGGTAAAGCCGGCCGCGCCCTTCTCGGCGATCAGCCCCAGCGCCGCCTGGAGCAGCGCCTCCTTCAGATTGCCGTGATGATAGCCGCGCTCAGCGCGGCGCTGCTCGTCCTTGCGCCAGCTCATGTGAATGACTTTTACATGAGCCGAGCGCGAAGGTCACTAGCGCGGGCGGGGATTGATTAACCCCGTATTTCCCCGGAATGAGCTAGCCGCCGGGGATCGGCAGCACCGGCATGATCTCGACCCGCTCACCCGGGAAGATCGCAAAATGCGGATGGTTCTCGAACATCTTTGCCGCGGCTTCGTGAGAAGCGGCCTTGACCACGGTGAAGGCGCCCATCTCGTTGGCGATGTCGGCGACACCCCTGGCGTCGACCTTCTTGGTCTTGCCGAGCGGGCCGCCCATGGCCTGGATCGCGCCCTGGTGCTTCTGGACCCAGGCGTGCCACGCCGCCATGCCTTCCTTCTCCTTCGCCTTGCGTTCGGCTTCCGGCAGCGCATTCCAGGCGGCCATCTTCGCGCTCTCCCTGCTGCCGAGGAAGACGGCGAGATAGGTGTCGTTGGTGCTCATGGGCTTCACTCCTCTGTTGCTTTGGCGCTTGGACGAAAGGCGATCGCGCAGGCTAGCGGCCGGACTGGCCGCCTTTGCGCAGTTCGGTGAAGCCGGCGGCCGCCTTCTGCACATCAGGCGAAAAGTCGGCCATCTCCTGCACCTGGCGGATTTCGATGATCTCGTTCGGCGAGGCCGGGCACTTCTTGGCCCAGGCGATCGCCTCATCGCGCGAAGCGACCTCGATCATCCAGTAGCCGCCCAAAACCTCCTTGGACTCGGCGAAGGGTCCGTCGGTCACGATCGGCTCGCCGGTCGCAAACGAGACGCGGGCGCCCGTCGAGGGCGGATGCAAACCTTCGAGCGTGATCAGGACGCCGGCATTCTGGAGCGCCTCGTTGTAGCGCATCATCGCGGCAACGCGCTCGGGATCGAGTTGAACGTTTTTCGGCGCGGTTTCGTAACCGAGCGGAATCATCAGCATCATGAATCGCATGGTGGCGTCCTTTGGGTATTTCGCTTTTGGGCCAAGATCACCGGCTCTCACGTATAAGACGAACCGCATCTTGCAGTCCCGACACGCCGGTGAAAATTATTTTGGAGGTAAAGCCCCGACGGGGCTAGCCCCGCCGCCGCAGGAGGACGCCGTGCCGATGGGCCGGTCCGAAATAAACGTCGATGCGGGCGATCTCGTCGCCCGCGAAGGTCATGAGTGCGGTATTGCGGGAGCTCTTGCCGTCTGTTGCCAAAAGCGGTCGGGGACGAAGGCCTCGTCGCCCTGGACGAAAATGCGCCCAATGTGGCGGCGCGCGATTGAGCCGGTGTGCTTCCAGCAGCGCTAAGCCTGATGGTCGAGATTGTCGTCGAAAGGACTGGTGAAGCGGAACTTGTCGCGAGCGCGTCCGCTAGCGGGCGCGGTCGTTGGCGAGACAGGCGGCGAAGCCGGATTACCAAATCATCCCGCTGAGATGTCTTTGGTACATTGGTAATACTACTGAGGCGACTCGCCGAACACCGCACTGCATGCTGTCGTGCATATGAATCAAGAAAGCTCACAATTTTAAGCACATCGTTGCTGTCGCGAGAAATTGCGGAACCCGGTTCCCCAGCCAAGCGGTTCACAGTTGCTAAACAAGCCGATGCAACTTTTTCCCGCTCGCTTTTCGCGACTCGCATTTTTTCGTCTTGCTCCAAACCGGAGCCAATTGCGGAACCTCATCATGCTCAGCTTCCAAAACAGCACAAAAATCCAGAATGCAATTGCGCAGGCCGCGGCGATCGGCCGATCCCAGGCCGTGATCGAGTTCAAGCTCGACGGCACCATCGTCGGCGCCAATACCAATTTCCTGAGCGCGATGGGCTATTCGCTCGACGAGATCAAGGGCAAGCATCACAGCATGTTCGTCGATCCGGCCGAACGAGAGAGCGCGGCCTATCGCGAGTTCTGGGCGCGGCTCAATCGCGGCGAGTTCCAGGCCGCACAATACAAGCGCTTTGCCAAGGGCGGCCGCGAAATCTGGATCCAAGCCTCCTACAATCCGATTCTTGACAGAAGCGGCAAGCCTGTTGGTGTGATCAAGTTCGCAACCGACATCACCGCGCAGAAGATCCACGGCATGGAGGACGCCGGCAAGATCGCTGCGATCGGCCGCGCACAGGCCGTAATCGAGTTCAACATGGACGGCACCATCGTCACGGCGAACGAGAACTTTCTGAAAGCGATGGGTTACTCGCTCGAGGAGATCAAGGGCAAGCACCACAGCATGTTCGTGACACCGGAGGATCGCGCGAGCTCCGCGTATCGCGACTTCTGGGCCCGGCTGAACCGCGGCGAATTCGAGGCGGCCGAGTATAAGCGCCTCGGCAAGGGCGCCAGGGAGATCTGGATTCTCGCGACCTACAATCCGATTCTCGACGAGGCGGGAAAACCGTTCAGGGTGGTGAAGTTCGCAACCGATGTTACGGAGCAGAAGCTGAAAGCGACCGACAATGACGGGCAGATCGCCGCGATCTGGAAGTCGCAGGCGGTGATCGAGTTCAACATGGACGGCACGATCCGCGACGCGAACGAGAATTTCCAGGAGGCGATGGGCTATGCCCTCGCCGAGATCAAGGGCAAGCACCACAGCATGTTCGTCGAGCCGAAAGAGCGCGACACGGCGGCCTACCGGCAATTCTGGGAGACGCTCAATCGCGGCCAGTACCAGGCTGCCGAATACAAGCGGATCGCCAAGGGCGGCCGCGAGATCTGGATCCAAGCCTCTTACAATCCGATCTTCGACCTCAACGGCAAACCCTACAAGGTGGTGAAATACGCAAGCGATATCACGGCGCAGGCGATCGGCCGCAAGAAGGCCGACAACGCGCGCGGGCTGATCGAGGCCGTTGCGGCCGGCAGCGAGGAGATGAGCGCCTCGATCCGGGAAATTTCCGAGACCATGTCGAAATCGCGCGACAGCTCGAAGGCGGCGGCGGGCCGGGTCGAGACCGCCGATGGTCAGGCCCAGAAGCTCAACGCGGCCGCGCAGGCGATGCGCGGTATCGTCGAGCTGATCTCGGGCATCACAGGCCAGATCAACCTGCTCGCGCTCAATGCCACGATCGAATCCGCGCGGGCCGGCGAGGCAGGGCGCGGCTTTGCCGTGGTGGCCTCCGAGGTGAAGAGCCTCGCCAATCAGGCCAAGCAAGCGACCGACACGATCTCCTCGGAGATCGACGCGCTGAACAGCATCTCGGGCGACGTGGCAAGTTCCCTCAGCGCGATCAAGGCCGCGATCGCGGGCCTGAACGAGTTCATCGCCTCCACCGCCGCCGCCGTCGAGGAGCAGAGCATCGTGACCGCCGACATGTCCGCCAATATGCAGCGAGCCTCGGCGGAGCTGTCCTAAGCATGATCCGGAAAAGTGCGAAGCGGTTTTACGAAAAGATCATGCGTAAACAATAACCTAAAGCGCGATGACGATTCATCCTAGTCTCATCGCGCTTTAGTCCGGCAGCCACCGCCGCGTCGCCTCGCTCGCACCCTCCGGCATGGCTTCGAAGATCGCTGACGCCAGCACGGCGTGGACGTGCAGCGTCGTGGTTCCGGCGTTGCGAAAGCCATGCCTGCGGCCTGCCGGCACCAGCACCGACTGGCCGGCCGTGACCCTCACGCCGTCTCCCTCCAGCCAGATTTCGGCCTCGCCCTCGCGCACCGTCAGCACTTCCTCGACGGTGTGGCTGTGCGTCGGCGCGCCGGCGCCGGGGGCCACCCACTGCTCGAAGATGCAGAGCGCTGTGGCGCCGGTGCGGGCCGAGGCCAGCATGCGGGTCTTGACGCCAGGCCGCCACTCTTCCAGCGCGGATGGATCGGAGGGCTGCATGCGGAGGCCTTTCTTGTGGAGACAAAGGCACAGTAAAAGATACGAGACGCCGCCCCCCCTTAACGTCCGGCGTTTCGGACACAGGACAGATTAGCAGATGACTTCAAGCCCGCAAAAAGTTGCCCTCGTCACCGGTGCCGCGCGCGGTATCGGGCTTGCGACGGCCAGGAAATTCCTCACTGAGGGCTGGCATGTGGCGCTGCTCGACATCGAGGGCGAGTTGCTGGCTCACGCCGTCGCCGCGATCGGCCAGGGCGAGACGACGCTGGCGCTGACTTGCGACATCTCCGATAGCGCGGCGGTCGGTGTTGCGATGAAGGCGGTCGAACAGCGCTTCGGCCGGCTCGATGCGCTCGTCAACAATGCTGGCGTCGCGGTGTTCGCACCGCTGATGGAGACGTCGGACGAGGACTGGAGCCGCGTGCTCGAGGTCAACCTCACCGGCCCTTTCATCAGCACCAAGGCCGCGGTCCCCCTGATGCGCGAGGCCGGCGGCGGCGCCATCGTCAACATCACCTCTATCTCGGCTGTGCGCGCCTCGACGCTGCGCTCGGCCTACGGCACGAGCAAGGCGGGGCTGGCGCATCTGACCAAGCAGCTCGCGGTCGAGCTGGCGGCGCTCAACATCCGCGTCAACGCCGTCGCGCCGGGACCGGTCGACACCGCGATGGCGAAACAGGTGCACACGCCGGAGATCCGCGCGGACTATCACGATGCCATCCCGCTCAACCGCTATGGCCTGGAAGAGGAACTCGCCGAGGCGATCTTTTTCCTGTGCTCGGATCGATCGAGCTACATTACCGGCCAAATTTTGGCCGTCGATGGCGGCTTCGATGCAGCAGGCATCGGCCTGCCGACGCTGCGCGGACAGCGGAGGAACGGGTAGAAGGTTCGTAGGGTGGGTTAGCGAAGCGTAACCCACCTCTTCTGCCACCGCGACAAAGGTGGTGGGTTACGCCTTGCGGCTAACCCACCCTACGAGATCGAGTTCGTGGAGCACTCATGCGACGCGTCGTCTTTGCAAGGACTTGGATGCTGTCGCTCGCGATGTTCGCAGCCGCGCCCGCGTCCGCCGAGATCCGCATCATCCAGTCTCCGGGCGGACGAGTTGGGCCGTTCCTCGAATTGTTCGAGCAGGTGCGCGAGTCGGGCGAGCGTGTGGTGATCGACGGGCCCTGCCTGTCCGCCTGTACGCTGGTGCTGAGTCTGGTGCCCGGCGAACGCATCTGCGTCACCAAGCGCGCAGTGCTCGGCTTCCATGCTGCCCGCTCGGTCGACCGGCAGGGCCGCTTCTATGCCGAACCGGAGGCCTCCGAAGCGGTGCTGGAGGCCTATCCGGCGCCCGTGCGCAACTGGATCAGAAGCCGCGGCGGACTGACGTCGCGGCTATTGCTGCTGAAGGGCCGCGAGCTCGCCGCGATCTACCCACGGTGCAGGTGAGAGTTGCACTGTCCTCTCCCCTTGCTTGCGGGAAGGGGCGGTCGCGCGGCGGCAGTTTGCTTCACATCCCTTCCGCCGGGCAGTTCACCATCCAGGGGATGCCGAACTGGTCGACGCACATGCCAAAGCCCTTGGCCCAGAACGTCTTGCTGAACGGCATGGTGACGGTACCGCCATCGGCGAGCGCGTTGAACTTGCGTTCGGCATCGGCCACGTTGGTGATCGTCAGCGAGATCGAGAAGCCCTGCGGCTTCTGCGAATGCTCCGGCGGCGCGTCGGAGGCCATCAGGACGCTGCCATCGGGAAGCGACAGGCGCGCATGCATGATGGTCTTTTCGCGGCCGGGTGCCGCCGGCATCTCCGGCGGAGCGTCGGAGGCGCGCAGCATCGCCTCGACCTTTCCACCGAGCACGCGCGCATAATAGTTGAACGCGGCTTCGCACTTGTCCTGGTAGAACAGGTATGGATTGAGCATGTTTCTCTCCTTGACGTGAGGCTTCTACTTCTCGGTGAGCTTCTTCAGATTGGCGAGGCCGGTCTCGAAATCCTTGCCGATCATGTTGTCCATGTTGACGAACACCTGCATCAGCTTGGACAGGAACGGGGCCGGACCGTACATCGCCCATGTGACCAGTGTTGCACCGCCTTGCGGCACAAACGTGAACTCGGCGATGTTGTGACCCTCGAAAGGACGCTCGAAATCAAGCTTGATGCGAAGCTTCGACGGCGTGCTCGCTTCGAGAATTTCCATGCGACCGGCGCCGATGTCCTTGTTCCCGTCCCAGGCATAGGTCGCGCCCTTGCCCTGCGCGGTGCCGCCGAACGTGCGCTTCATGCCGGGATCGCGCCCGTCGTAGGGCGACCAGCTCGTCCAGCGCTGGAAATCGGCGATGAGGGGGTAGATGGCATCGGCCGGCGCCTTCACGGCGAGCGTGCGTTCGACGCGAAACATGTCCGGCTTGGTGGCGGCGAAGACGAGAATGCCGGCGATGCCGGCGGCAAGCACAATGGCGACAATGGCAACAGCTTTCAGCATGACGGGCTCCCTTCGATTGGCCTAAGGACGAAGGAGAGAGCGCAAGACCGACAGACGCCGGTGATTTTTTCGCCCCCTACCGCGCGTCATGCCCGGGACAAGCCCGGGCATGACGATCCGGAGAGATGTTCGCTCTACTTTGCCTTGGACGCTTTCGGCTGGCTGTCCCTGATCAGGCGATCGAGATGCATGCGAATGTGGGCCGCCTCGGCCGAGGTGTTGGCGAGTGCGATGGCACGGTCGAAGGCGACGCGGGCTTCCTCAAGGCGGCCGAGCTGCATCAGGAAGGCGCCGCGCACGCCGTAGAAATGGAAGTAGTTGGCAAGCTTCGGCGCGAGCGGTTCGATCAGCGCGAGCGCGGCCTCCGCGCCGCGCACCTTGGAGACCGCGACCGCGCGGTTGAGCGTCACCACCGGAGAGGGCTGCACGAGCTCGAGCGCGCCATAGAGCAGCTCGATCTGCGCCCAGTCGGTTTCCTCGGGCGTCGCCGCACGGGCGTGCAGCGCCGCGATCGCCGCCTGGATCTGATAGGGGCCGCTCCTGCGATGGCGCATCGCCTTGTCGATCAGCGCGAGCCCCTCCGCGATCATGGTGCGGCTCCACAGCGAGCGGTCCTGATCCTCGAGCAGGATCAGCGAGCCGTCGGCTGCAAAGCGCGCCGCGCTGCGCGCATGCTGCAACAGCAACAGCGCGGCGAGCCCCATGATCTCCGCCTCGCCTGGAAACAGCCGCAACAGCAGCCGCGCCAGCCGAATCGCCTCCTCGCATAGCGGCTTGCGGATCTCGGCCGTGTCGCCGCTCGCCGAATACCCCTCGTTGAAGATCAGGTAGATCATTGCGGCGACGGCCGCGAGCCGTTCGCCGCGCTCGACCGCGCCGGGTGCCTCGAACGGCACACCGGCATCCGCGATCTTCGCCTTGGCGCGGGTGATGCGCTGCTCCATCGCGGCTTCCGAGACCAGGAAGGCGCGCGCGATTTGCTTCACGGTGAGGCCGGAGACGATACGAAGTGCGAGTGCGATCTGCTGCGTCGCCGGCAGATCCGGATGGCAGCAAATGAACATCAGGCGCAGGATATCGTCGCGATAGTGCGCGCCGTCGAGCCGCTCGGCGAGCTTCCCTTCGGCGTCATCGAGATCCGAGATCGCCTGGTCGTCCTCCGGCAGCGGCTGCTGCTTGCGCGCGCGGCGCACCTCGTCGATCGCAACGTTACGGCCGACCATGATCAGCCAGGCCGCGGGATCGCGCGGCGGCCCGTTCTGCGACCAGGTCTTCAGCGCGCGCAGGCAGGCATTCTGGAACGCTTCCTCCGCGGTATCGAGGTCGCGGAAATAACGCAGCAGCGCGCCCACCGCCTGGGGCCGCGCCGAGGTCAGCGCGGTCTCGATCCAGGCGGCGTCGGTCTCGCTCACGTCAAATTCCCTCCCGGCCTGAACACGCCGACGGGACGCACCTCATAGGCGCCGCCCGGATTGGCTGCGCCGAGATCGCGCGCGACGTCGAGCGCATCGTCGAGGTTCTTGCAATCGACGATGTAGAAACCGAGCAACTGCTCCTTGGTCTCGGCATAGGGACCGTCGAGCACCAGCGGCGGGTCTTCTTTCCGCAGCGTCGCGGCCGCCGTGGTGGGCAGGAGCCGCGCGACGGGACCGAGCCGGCCCTGCTTGGTGAGCTTGTCCTGCACCACGGCGAGCTTTTTCATCACGGCTTCATCCTGGTCCTTGCTCCAGGAGCCGACGAAATCCTCATCGTGGTAGCAAAGGATGGCATAGAGCATGGGCACGTCCTGTTTTCTCTTATTCTAAAGACGACGCACTATGCCCTGCCCCGACACGGCTTGTGGAAATTTTTTGCAGGAAATGTCCGCGCGTTCGTGCCAAGGAGGGCCCTGAACGGGAACTCGATGGGACATGACGAATGACTAAAGGCGCGCTGGCACTCCTGATCAACAGCAGGCAGCAGAACTGGCTGCCGGAGCGCTGGAAAGCGCGTTTCGAGGCGGTCTGCGGCAAGCGGCGCGTGGTGCTGCTGCCGGATCCGGACCTCGACCTGGCCGAAGTGCACTATGCCGCGGTGTGGAAGCCGGTTCCGGGCGATCTCAAGGCCTTCCCGAACCTGCGCGCGATCTTCAATCTCGGCGCCGGCGTCGACGCGCTGATGGCGGACAACAGCCTGCCGGACGTCCCGCTGGTCCGCGTCGCCGTGCCCGATCTCACCGGACGTATGACCGAATATGTCGTGCTTCACGTGCTGATGCATCATCGGCAGGAGCTTTACCTGCGGCAGTCGCAGCGCGAGAAAACCTGGGAGCCGAAGTATCAATGGCCGGCAAGCACCGTCACGGTCGGCATCATGGGGCTCGGCACGCTGGGCGCGGACGCCGCCGACGTGCTGCGCCGGTTCGGCTTCCGCGTGGTGGGCTGGAGCCGCAGTCCGCGGAGCGTCGAGGGTGTGGAGTCTTTCCACGGCGCGGATCAGATGGAGGCGTTCCTGCGCGCGACCGACATTCTGGTCTGCCTGTTGCCGCTGACACCACAGACGCACGGCATCCTCAACCGCGAGGTCTTTGCGAAGCTCAACCGTAGCAGCCCGCTCGGCGCGCCGGTCTTGATCAATGCGGGCCGCGGCGGGTTGCAGAACGAGGACGACATCCTGGCCTGCCTCGACGACGGTATGCTCGGTGCCGCCTCCCTCGACGTGTTCCTCGAGGAGCCTCTGCCGGCGAACAGCCGCCTCTGGAGCCATCCGAAGGTGGTGGTGACGCCGCACAATGCGGCCGATACCGATGCCGATGCAATCTCCGCATATGTCGCGGAGCAGATCGCGCGTTTCGAAGCCGGCGCTGCACTGGAGAATGTGGTCGATCGGACGCGCGGCTATTGAAGCGTGGCTGGCGGGACGGTCAGCCCTAGCGGCGAGCGCCGAAAGCCAGTGGCGACGCGCCCGGCGGCAGCGGCGAATTGATGTCGCTGTCGACCAGTCCGGACGACTGCTGGGTGAAGCTCGCGCCGAACGACAGGCTGAGATTCGACGTCGGTCGGAATTCGATCCCCGCATTGGCGCGATAGCCACCCGGCAGCGTTCCCGTGGTGGAATCGAAAGGCGTGATCGGACCGCCGGTCCCGAGATTGTATTTCAACGTGTCGAAGCCGGTGTAGATCGTCACCGGTGCATTCGCGAAGTTGTAGCCGAACTTCACGCCATCGGACGACAGCGAGCCGTAATTGCCGAACGCCCTCGCATGATCGAAGCCATTCATGCTCCACGCCGTGCTGTCGCGTGAGCTGCTGAGAAACCAGCCTTTTGGGAACTTGGATTGCGGATCGCTGGCGTCGAAAGCCGGATTGTCGCCCCAGCCCATCAGCCCGCCCGAGTTCATGTAGGGCACGGGGACAGCCTGGGCGTGGGCCGTTCGCCCGCCCAGAGAGGGCGCCACCAAGACCAATGCGAGGCCTAAACTGCGTGCGAAAATCAACATCCGTGCTTCCGTCGTCTGCGCGGGAATTATACGCGCCAGACGTTGGGAACGCCAGAACCGCACGGCACCATTCAGAGGTCGATCACGACATAGGCATCCTCGACGGCGACCGGAAATCGCTCCGCCACATAGGGGCCCATCACGAGGTCGGAGCCGGCCTCAAGCTTCACTTCAAAACTTCGCACCTTCGTGCGGCGCGGATCGCACCAGGATTGGCCAGTCGCCATATCGAACTCCCAGCCGTGCCAGGGACAGCGCAGGAATTCGCCGCGACGCTCCAGGCGATAGTCGCCGGGGCCGGACGATTGGCTGAGGCCGGTCACCACGCCCGAGCAGATCGCCGCCCCACCGTGCGGACAGCGGTTGAGCAGCGCATACAGGCGCCCCTCGACATTGAACACGCCGATCTCGCGCCCGTCGACGACGACGACCTTGCGCGCCCCGGGCGGCAGCTCGGCTGCCGGGCAAACCACACGGCGGCTCATGCGAGGCCATACAATGCCATCGCATTGTCCCTGAAGATCTTGCGACGCTGCTCCTCGGTCATCGGAAATTTGAACGCAAAGGACGGATTGTCATAGTCCCAATGCGGATAGTCCGATGAATAGAGCAGCCGATCCCAGCCGATCCAGTCGATGATCTCGACGATGTGGCGCGACTGCGCCGGCTCCTCGATCGGTTGCGTCGTCCACCAGATGTGTTCGCGCAGATATTCCGAGGGACGCCGCTTGAGATGCGCGACCTCCTTGCGGAATTTCTCGAAGTGCTTGTCCATGCGCCAGGCCAGCGCCGGGGCCCAGCCGAAGCCGCCCTCGACCAGCACGACCTTCAGTTTTGGGAAACGCTCGAACACGCCCTCGATGATCAGGCTGCTGGCCAGCGCTTCCATGCAGGCCACGAAGACATAGTGCTCCTGCAAATAGAAGGTCGGCCAGCCCGAGCCAGTGGAGGGATGGCCGCCATTATAGCCGACCGGATGCAGGCCGATCGGCAGGCCGGCACGCTCCGCCGCCTCATAGATCGGCCAATAGCGCCGATGGCCCAGCGGATCCGATGGCCGCGACGACAGCATGATCTGCACATAGCGGCGATCGCCCGCGCAGCGCTCGATCTCGGCGACAGCCGCCTCGGGAAATTCCTGCGGCACAACGATGCCGGCGCGAAGACGCGGCTCCTCGCGCACCCAACGATCGATCTGCCAGTCATTGGTTGCGCGCGACAACGCCGCCGCAAGGCCGGGATTGCGCTCCTCCATGCCGCCCTTGCTGAGCGCCATCAACAGGCCGAACTCGACATTGACGGGATCGAGATGCTGCTTGCGCAGGAGATCGAGATCGGATCCCGCAGGGCCACCACCTTCAGGAAGCGAATCAGCACGCATGCCAGCCGCCATCATGCGCGGATACATCAGCCCGTTCGGCAGCGCCTGCCGCACATGCACGCCATGGGTCTGGTAGTGCTCGCGCCAGCGCGGCTCGAGATAGGGCAAGAGTTCGGCGGGCGTACGGTGCGCCGGATGGATGTCGCAGTCGACGACTGCGAGCGTCTGGCGGGCCTTCTGTTCGACGAAAGGCGCGTTCATCTGACGTCCTCCTTCGCATGGTCGGCGGCAACGGCAACCGCGCCCTGCGCCAGGCGGGGATAGGTCGCGAGCGCATTGTCGACGAGAATCCGCTGGAGTGAGTCGGGCGGCAGCCCGTCCGGCAGCACATCCTCGCCGTCGAACTGCCAGTGCGGATAATCGGTTGAGAACAGCAGCACCGCGTCGGAACCGATGCGATCGATCGTCTGGGCGACCGCCGCCGCATCCGGCGCATCGAACGGCTGGATGGAGAAGCGCAGGTGCTCGCGGATGATCTCGGACGGCCAGCGATCGACCCAGGGCACTTCCGGCCGCGCACCACGCCAGGTCTTGTCGGTGCGCCACACGGTCATCGGCAGCCAGCTCACACCAGACTCGAGCATCACGACCTTGAGGCGCGGAAAGCGGCGGAACACGCCTTCGGCGACGAGGCTGATCGTCTGGTTGGCGAAGGCCTGCGCCTGCGCCACGTAGTCCTCGAACTGATAGGACGGCCAGCCCACGATCGTCGGCGCGTAGCGATAGGTGCTGCCAGCATGCACGGCGATGACGAGTTCGTGCCGTTCGGCCGCCTCATAGAGCGGGAAGAACTCGCGCCGGCCGAGCAGCTTCTCGCCCATCACGGGCAACAGCACCTGCACGAAACGCCGGTCCGGCGCGAGGCGCTCGATCTCGGCGACGGCCTGCGCCGGATCCTGCGGCGTCACCAGGATCGAGCCACGCAGCCGCGGTTCGCGATCGAGCCATTCGGCGCGGAGCCAGTCGTTCACCGCGCGGCAGATCGCCGCCGCCAGATCATCATTGTAGAGCGCGATCGCACCGTGGATCACATTGGCGATACCGAAGCGGAGATCGAAGGCTTCGAGCACATGGGTGCGCAGCGTATCGAGATCGCTTCGCCCCGCCTGCGGCGCGCGCCAGTCGGCGCGTACGCTGATCGGGGCGTTCGGCGGATAGCTCATCGTGGTGAACTGCATGCGATCGATCGCACGGTTGCAGATCTGGTCGCGCCAATAGTCGTCCAGATAAGGCAGAAGCTGCGCCATGCTCGGCATCGGCGGATGCAGGTCGCAATCGATCGCCCCTGCGAATGGCATTTTCATTTCAGCACTCCGTTGCTTTCAATCAGGCCAGCGCGACGGCGGCTACGCCGGCGCGGTCTGATCGACCTTGCGCGCCGCCGTATGCCTGCGCTGCGAGACTCCGAGCACGAGCACGCAGCACGCCACGACGAGCGGCGGCATCGCTGCGAGCAGGAACAGGGTGGAAAACGGCAAATGCTGCGCGATCAGGATTCCGGCGACCAGCGGTCCGCCGATCGAGCCGATCTTTGCGACCGACAACGCCCAGCCGACGGCGGTCGTGCGGTTGGCGCTGGAATAGAACTGGCCGACCGAGCTGTTCAGGCCCTGGTGACCACCCACCACGAAGAAGCCGACGCAGACCATCGTCGCAAGGTAGGTGCTGTCGCCAAGACCGGCCCAGCCAAGCGAAGCGACCAGCGGCGAGGCAATCAGCGGCACGATCGCAATGGCGATGACGCCGAATCGATCGAGCACCCGGCCAATGGTGAGGCCGCCGACGGCGCCGCCCAGGCTGAACACGGTCAAGCCCATGGCAGCCTGCGCGGGCGTGTGCCCGGACGCCTCCGCCAGGATCGGCGTCCAGCTATTGAGGAAGAACATCGTGATCGAGCTTGCGATATAGGCCACCCACAGGAACGGCGTGATGACCGCAAGCCGTCCGTCGAACAGTGTGGCGAGCTGCGACAGGAGCCCCGTGCCGGCGCTGCCAGCTTCATCGCGAAGGACGAAGCGCGTAGTCGCCTGCGCCCGGAGCGAGGGCTCGATCCGGTTCAGGATGCGGGCGACTTCCGCGGGCTCGCGATTGCGTGCCACGAGGAACTTGATCGATTCCGGAAGCGCGAAGTAGCACAGCGCGGCACCCAGGAGCGGCAGCACGCCGCCGATCCAGAACACGATGGTCCAGCCGAACTGCGGTACGAGACCGGCGGCGATGAAGCCACCGATGCTGCTGCCAGCGACATAGCCGACCATGATGATCGCGACCGCCGTGCCGCGGTACCGGCTCGGCGCATATTCGAGGTTCAGCGCGTAGCACAACGGCGACAATCCGCCGATGCCGATGCCGGCGAGGAAGCGAAGCACGATGAGGCTGGTGATGTCGCTGGCCCAGACCGTCGCGAGTGTGAAGCCGCCGAACACCAGCATCGAGGCCACGATCGAGAGCCGCCGGCCGATGCGATCGCCGAGCGATCCAAACACGAGGCCGCCGACGAGGATGCCGAAAATGCCTGCGCTGAAGACGATGCCGAGCGCCGCCCGCTCGATGCCCCAGGCACGGATGATCGAGGGCGCGGCGAAGGCCATCGCCTGAAGATCGTAACCGTCCAGGAACATGATCGTCGTCGACAGCATCAGGACGGTAAAGACCAGGCCGTTGCGGCGCTGGCGCTCGATGACATCGGTGACATCGATGACGTCAGGTGCGCTCATTGCTCGTTCCTCCGCGTTGCCGTTTCGCTTGTTTTGGTGACGGCTTGTCGCGCTCGGAAGCCTATTTCCTTCCAGATCGAGTGAGAATAAGCTATTTCGCGCGATGATCTTTTGCGGATTGGATTAAATGGCCGATAGCCTTTTGAATATGAAGGCGTTTCTGGCGACCGCGCGGGCCGGCAGCTTCTCCGAGGCTGGCCGGCAGCTCGGGGTGGCTCCGTCCGTCATCACCAAGCGAGTCGGTCAATTGGAATGGTCGCTGAAGGCCACGTTGTTGCGGCGGAGCACCCGTCGACTGGCGCTCACCGAAGTCGGCGAGCGCTATCTCGACGCCATCCGCCAGATCGTCCGCGAATACGACGAGATGGCCAAGGGGATCATGCGATCCCCGAATGAGCTCGAGGGCCAGTTGCGCATCAAGGCGCCGGCATCATCGATGGTCATCGACCTCGCGCAACTGCTGTCGTCGTTTCAGATCAAGTATCCGCGCGTGACGCTGGACGCGGTGCTGGTGGACCGCACGGTCAATCCGGTCGAGGAAGGCTTTGACATCGTGCTCACCATGATGCCGTCGTCCTTCGACGGCGTACTCGAGGAGCCCTTGCACGTGTTCGAACGCGTGCTTTGTGCCGCGCCCTCCTATTTGGCGCGGCGTGGCCAGCCCCGGCACGCCCGCGATCTCGTCAATCACGACTGCATCGTGTTTTCGCCGATCGGGCCGGCCTGGACCTTCGAAGGCCGCAATGGCGTGACGACGGTAGCGGTTCGGCCGCACCTCGTGACCAACAACAGCGCGCTCGTGATCGACAGCCTGTGCGCGGGCAGCGGAATAGCGATCGTGTCACGCACCGCGGCGGCGGAGCGGCTCAAGTCCGGCGCGCTCGTCGAGCTGCTCCCGCAACTTCAGGTCCCTGATCTCTGGCTCAAGGCGCTGGTCCCGGCGACGCGCTCCAATCTCGCGCGTGTGCAGACCCTGCTGGGCTCCATTCGCGATGCCTTCCGGGAGGCCGCGATACCGGTGGCGGCACCCGCGCGGGAGTTGGGGTAGCCACACTCTCGCTGTCGTCCCGGCGAAGGGTTAGCCTTTCACCCCCACCATCATATCGATCGCCCCCTTCACGATCGTGTCGAGCTCCTTGCGCGGGACGCGGGCGCGGGAGCGGATGGCGATGGTGTGGATGGTGGCCGAGGCGAGCTGCGCCAGCACGACCGGATCGGCACTCTCCGGCAGCTCGCCCTTCTCCCTGGCGCGGCGGAAGCAATTAGCAAAAGCCTTGTCGAGCTCGGTGAGGCCTTCCAGCACCATGGCGCGGATCTCGGGATCGCCGACAGCTTCGGATGCCGCGGTCACCACCGTGAAACAACCGCGCGGGCCGGTCTCGCCGGAGAGATAGATGGCGAGCGCGGACGCGAAGATGCGCTCCAGCCGCTCGCGCAACGGCAGATCCGCACGAAAGATCTCCACCATCGATGCGCGCGCCTGCTCGCGGTAACGCTGATAGCTCTTGATGTAGAGCTCGCGCTTGTCGCCGAAGGCGCCGTAGAGGCTTGGCCGGTTCATGCCGGTGGCCTCACTGAGATCGTCGAGCGAGGTTGCGGCAAAGCCCTGCGTACGGAACAGGTCGAGCGCCTTGCCGAGCGCGACGTCGGGCTCATAGGCGCGCGGCCGGCCGCGGCGCTTCGGCGCCTTGGGTGCGGCGACAGGCGGATCTTTTGATTTTTGTACCATATCGCAAATTATCCTTGACCGTCTCCATATTATGCGGAACAGTACAAAAATCAATCCGGCCGGGTTGCAACGCAAGGTCAAACGACACCACGCCCAAGGAGGCACCCCATGGATCTCTATTTTTCACCGCTCGCCTGCTCAATGGCGACCCGCGTCGCGCTGTATGAAGCCGGCGCGGAGGCGAACTATCTCGAGGTCGATTCACCGACCAAGACCGTGCTGAAGGACGGTTCCGACTTCCGTACCGTGAACCCGATTGGCCTCGTGCCGATGCTGCGCACCGACGAGGGCGTGGTGCTGACGGAGAACGCCGCGATCCTGCAATATGTCGCGGACCGCTTTCCGCAGTCCCACCTCGGCACCGGACCGGGCATCGACCGCTCGCGGCTGCATCAATGGCTGTGCTTCATCGGCACCGAGCTGCACAAGGGGTTGTTCATCCCCGTGCTGGATCGCAAGTCGCCGCAGGAGAGCAAAGCCTACGCGCTGGAGAAGAACCTGTCGCGACTCGATTATGTCGAGAACCACCTGAAGGGCCGCGAGTTCCTGCTCGACCACTTCACCGTCGCCGACGCCTATCTCGTCACGGTGATCAACTGGACCATGGCGACGCCGCCGATCGAGCTGGCGAAATGGCCGAATCTGAAGGCCTATTACGAGCGCCTCAAGCAGCGCCCGTCGATCGCGAAGGCAATCACGGAGGAGTTCGAACTGTACAAGTCTGAGCAGGCGCGGCGGAAGGCGGCGGCATAGATCCAAGTTGAACGGTGATCGACGACTCGTCCCGGCCAAGGCCGGGACGAGTCGCCTCACAACAGAAACGCGAGCGCAGCTTCGCAGCGCTCTTCGACCTTCAGCGTCAACAGATCGTCCGCGCGGGTGCGTCCGAGATTGACGGCAGCAATCGGAATGTTCTTGCGCGCTGCCATCTGCACAAAGCGAAAGCCGGAATAGACCATCAACGATGAGCCGACGACCAGCATGGCATCGGCCTGCTCCAGATGTTCTTGCGCTGTTGCCACGACCTCGCGCGGCACGCTCTCGCCGAAGAACACGACGTCCGGCTTGAGGGTGCCGCCGCAGGATTGGCAAGCCGGCACGTTAAACGATGAGAAATCCTCGTGCTCGAGATCGGCATCGCCATCGGGCGCATCCGCGGCATCGAGTGAGAGCCAGCCTGCATTCACGCGGCCGAGGGCACGCTGGAACGCATCGCGCGGCGTCTTGTCGCCGCATCCCATGCAGCGGACGAGATCGAGCCGTCCGTGCAGATCGATCACCTGCCGGTGACCTGCCGACTGATGCAGCCGGTCGACGTTCTGGGTCAGCAGCATCTCGCACTGCCCGTTCGCCTCGAGGCGAGCCAGCGCATGATGCGCGTCATTCGGCATCGCCTGGCCGAACCGCCGCCAGCCGATCAGGCTGCGCGCCCAGTACCGCTGCCGCGTGCGCTCATCCCCCATGAAGGCCTGGTAGTTGACCGGCTGGGTCCGCTTCCAGTTGCCCTGGCTGTCGCGATAATCGGGAATGCCGGAATTGGTGCTGCAGCCTGCCCCGGTCAGAACGAAGAGACGCTGGTGCCGGCCGACGAAATCTTCGAGCGGACGTGTTGCCATGCCCACCGATGTAGTCTGCTTCGATCGGATTTGCCAGATGAGCGCAAGACGATGCTGCGCTGCGGCCCGCGCCCGCCGACGAAATTGTGACTATCGGCCCTGCCCCGGACGGCTCATGATGAAATGGCGCCGACCTGCAACGCAATCCGGGGCACACCATGACGCCAGTCGCGATTCCGCCCGCCGTCCATCGCCGTCATCAACCCTGGTACAAGATCCTCTACGTCCAGGTGCTGATCGCGATCGCGCTCGGGATACTGGTCGGCTATTTCAATCCCGACCTCGGCAAGGAGCTCAAGCCGCTGGGTGACGGCTTCATCGCACTGATCAAGATGATGATCGCGCCGGTGATCTTCTGCACCGTGGTGCATGGCATCTCCTCGATGGGCGATCTCAAGCGGGTCGGCCGGGTCGGGCTGAAGGCGCTGGTCTATTTCGAAACGGTCTCGACGGTGGCGCTCGCGGTCGGCCTGCTCGTCGGCGAGGTCCTGCAGCCCGGGCACGGCTTCAACATCGATCCCGCCACGATCGATCCGAAGTCGGTCGCAACCTACGTCACCAAGGCCAAGGAAGAAGGCATCGTCGCCCATCTGATGGCGATCATCCCGGACAGCTATGTCGGCGCGATCGCGCGCGGCGACATCCTCCAGGTGCTGCTGATCTCGATCCTGTCGGGGTTTTCCATCGCCTTCCTCGGCAAGGCCGGCGAGCCGATCGTCGACGCCGTCGACAAGGCGGCAAAGATGTTCTTCGGCATCATCCGTATCGTCGTGCGCGTCGCGCCGATCGGCGCGTTCGGCGCGATGGCCTTCACGGTGGGCGCCTATGGCCTCGGCTCACTGCTCAACCTCGTCGCGCTGATCGGCACGTTCTATCTCACCAGCATCCTGTTCGTGCTGATCGTGCTCGGCGCGATCGCGCGGGTCGCCGGCTTCTCGATCCTGCGTTTCATCGCCTACATCAAGGACGAGCTCTTGATCGTGCTCGGCACCTCGTCATCGGAAACGGTGCTGCCGCAGATGATCCAGAAGATGGAGCATCTCGGCGCCTCGCGTTCCGTTGTCGGCCTCGTCATCCCGACCGGTTACAGCTTCAACCTCGACGGCACCAACATCTACATGACGCTGGCGACCCTGTTTCTGGCCCAGGCGACCAATACCAATCTCACGATCTGGCAGGAGCTTGGCATTTTGGGCATCGCCATGATCACATCCAAGGGCGCCTCGGGCGTGACCGGCGCCGGCTTCATCACGCTGGCGGCGACGCTCTCCATCGTGCCCGACATCCCCGTGCAATCGATCGCGATCCTGGTCGGCATCGACAAGTTCATGAGCGAGTGCCGCGCGCTGACCAATCTGATCGGCAATGGCGTCGCCTGCGTCGTGATCAGCATGTCCGAGGGCGAACTCGATCGCAACGCGCTGCACGAGACCATGGCGCATCCGCTGGAGATGGGCGAAGCGCTGGAGCCGGGTGGCGGTGGCTAGCGAAGGCCGGGCTCGCCGAGATCGATCCTTCGCGTGACGTCGATCGCCTGCAAAAACGACTCATCGTGGCTGACGACGAGCAGAGCGCCGTCATAGGCTCGCAAGCCCGCCTCGACCGCTTCGATGGAGGCGATGTCGAGGTGATTGGTCGGCTCGTCCAGGATCAGCAGAGGCGGTGGCGCCGCGCCGCCGAGCACGCAGGCGAGGCCTGCGCGCAGCAATTGACCTCCGCTCAGGCTCGCAACGACCTGCAAGGAAGCATCTGCACGAAACATGAAGCGCGCCAGCGCGGCATGGCAGGCGTTGGTCTCGGCCCTGGGATTGAGCCGCCGAAAATTTTCGAGCACGGAGGCGCGCGAATCGAGGAGGCTGACGGTCTGGTCGAACATCGCGAACTTCGTCCTGACGTGCACACTCCCGGACAAGGGCGGCAACTGTCCGGTGACGAGTTTGAGCAGCGTCGTCTTGCCGGAGCCGTTGGGCCCGACCAGCGCGACGCGCTCCGGTCCGACGATGGCGAGTGACAGTTTGCGCAGCAGCGGCCGCTCCGGGTGATAGCCGGCACTGACGTCAACGACCGAGAGCACCTCCCGACCCGCAGGCAGATGCGTCGACGCGAGCTTTACTGATAGCGGCTGAAGGATCTCGATGCGCTGGCGCGCGGTGCCGAGCGCGTCGAGCGCGTCCGCCCGCCGTCGCTCCGTGACCTGCGCGCCCTTGCCGCCGCTGTCCTCGCTGCGGTCCTTGCGAGCGCCGGCAAGGATACGCGGCATGTCGCCCTTGGCGCGCTTCTTCGCGCCCGCGCTGTCCTTGCGCGTCTTGCGCTCGACGGCGGCTTGCGCCTTGTCGTCGAGCTCGCGCAAATGCCTTTCCGCATGCGCGAGGTCGTGCCGGGCCGCAGCAAGCTCGAGCGCCTTCTGTTCGCGAAAACTGCTCCAATTGCCGCCGTATCGCGTGGCGCCGAGCGAGGTCAGCTCGACGATGGCATCCATGGTCTCCAGCAGCTCACGATCATGGCTGACGACGATGGCGCCGCCGCGCCATGCGGCGAGCAGACCGGTCACGGCCTTGCGCCCCTCGCGATCGAGATTGTTGGTCGGCTCGTCCAGCAACAGAAAGTCCGGCGCCGTGAAGACGAGTGCCGCAAGACGCGCCCGCGTAATCTGGCCGCCCGACAGGAGCGCGAGCTCCGTGTCGGCGGAAGCATCGAGCCCGACACGAGCCAGCGCCTCGGCGATCCGCGTCTCGAGCGTCCAGTCGACCTCGGCAAGCTCGTCGGCCGTGGCGTCGCCACGCTCGGCACGGCGAAGCAGTGCGAACGCCTCTCGCGCACCGAAGAGGTCAATGATCGCGGCGCCCAGCGCAAGTTGGACATCCTGGCGCAGCAGCCCAATGGTTCCGTTGACGACAAGGCGGCCGGACTGCGAGCTCAAACGCCCCAAAATTGCGGCGAGCAGCGTCGTTTTGCCGACGCCATTGCGGCCGACGAGGCCGGTGCGCTCGGGCCCGAAGGTGAGATTGACGTTTTGGAGAAGAGAGCGACCGTCAGGCGTAGCCAGTGACAGATCGGACAGGATGATCGAAGCAGGCATGAGATTCCCCGTGAGCAGAGCGAGTGAGCTTTGCGGTCGGGGTGAAATCCATGGCTGCAACGTTCCTGATTGAAGGCCTCTCTCTTAGTCCAGCCGACGATCGCGATCAAGCGACATTAGCGGAGGCCGTAGAGCGCGGCCGCGTTGTCCGGCGAGACCAGGCCGCTCTCGACGTCGTCGCGCACGCCGTCCCGCGCGCGATCGGTGGGATCGCCGATGCCGGCCCCGCCTGGCGTCATCACGACGAGCCGATCTTCAGGCGGCACGGTCTGAAAGCCCTTGCCGCGCATCTTCTTGCCGGACTTCAATCCGACATAGCCGGCCTCGCCGTCACGGCCGCCATCGCGGCCGCGCGGCGGATGATCGATGCGATCGAACGCGGCCAGAATGTCGAACGGCGCGTCGACACCGCTGCCGACCTCGATGATCTGGCCGAGACCACCGCGGGTGCGGCCGGCGCCGCCGGAATCCGGGCGCAGCTCCTTGCGCCAGAAGATCAGCGGCGTCTGCGTCTCCGCGATCTCGACCGGCGTGCCGCGCACGCCGCTCGGATAGGCGGTCGCCGACAGCCCGTCCTTGGCAAAGCGCGCGCCGGTGCCGCCATTGCTGGTCACCGCCATCGAGAACCCGTAGTTGCCGCCGGCGCCGGAACGCGTCTGTCCGCGCACGTTGAGATTCCACAGGCATGAGGTGCCTTCGGCCGGCACGCGCTCGGGGATGATCTGGCGCAGGCAGCCGAACACGACGTCGGGCAACATCTGACCGATGACGTGACGCGAAGCCACCGGCGCGGGTTTCGGCGCATTGAGGATCGCCCCTGATGGCGCCGACACCGTTAGCGGCGAGAGCGAGCCGGCATTGTTGGGAATTTCCGAGGCGACGACGCAGCCAAGACCGAACACGGTGTAGGCTGTGGTGTAGGAGAGCGGCACGTTGATGCCGAACTTTGAGGCCGGCGAGGTGCCGGTGAAATCCACGTGAATGCCCTTCTCCGAGATCGTCAGCATCGCCGATAGCGTCACCGGTGCATCATAGCCGTCGACGATCATGGTGTTGCGCCAGCTTCCTTTCGGCAGCTTAGCGATCTCCGCGAGCACGGCCTCGCGCGAGCGGTCGCAGATGTAGTCGCCGAGCTCATCGAGCGTGTCGATGCCGAACTCGGTCATCATCTCGACCAGGCGCTCGCAGCCAACGTCGTTGCAGCCGGCGAGCGAATAGGTATCGCCCTCGGTGTCGATCGGCAGCCGCGTGTTGGTGCGGATCATCGCCATCAGCGTCTCGTTGACGATGCCCTGGTCGATCAGCTTCAGCATGGGGATGTAGAGCCCCTCCATGAACACGTCCGTGGCATCAGGCCCGAAGCCGATGCCGCCAATGTCCATCAGATGGCTGGTGCAGGAGAACAGCGCGACCAGCTTGCCGTTCTTGAAGCAGGGCGTGGTGACGACGAAGTCGTTGAGATGGCCGGTGCCCATCCAGGGATCGTTGGTGATGTAGGCGTCGCCCTCCTTCATCGTCTCCAGCGGGAAATGCGCGATGAAGTGCTTGACCGACTCCGCCATCGAGTTGACGTGACCCGGCGTGCCCGTCACGGCCTGCGCCAGCATGCGGCCCCTGAGGTCGAACACGCCGGCGGAGAGATCGCCGCATTCGCGCACGATCGGGCTGAAGGCGGTGCGGAGCAGCACTTGCGCCTGCTCCTCGACCACCGCGATCAGCCGGTGCCACATGATCTGAAGGTCGATCAGGCTGGTGCTTGCGCCATTCATGGTCACGCCGCCTTTCGTTCCATGACGATGCTGCCGGCACCGTCGATGTGGGCGTCAAAGCTCGTCGAGACGAATGTCGAGGTCTCATCCTCCGCGATCACGGCAGGGCCGGCGATGGTCGCTCCCAGCTCCATGTCCTCGCGGCGGTACAAGGGAATCTCGACCAGGCGTCCCGCCCTTCCGTCGTAGAATTTGCGGCTACCGGATGCCTTGCCGGCCGGCTTGCGCGCCACGGCATGGACGACCGGCGGATTGCGCGGCTCGGTGGTCGCAAGCACGGACCAGCTCAGCACTTCGATCGCCGCGCCCGGAATCGGGCGCTCGAACATCGCGGCATAATCGATCTCGAAGGATTTTCGCAAGCCGGTGAGATCGGCAGCAGCCAAGGGCCGGTTCGGCAGTTCGATCGTGATCTCGTGGCCCTGGCCGACATAGCGCATGAAGGCGGCGCGGCGCTCGCGCACCGGCGCGCCGGCAGCACCCGGCTCGACCAGCGCCCGCGCCTCGATCGCCATCTCCTGCAAGAGATCCGAGACCGCCGCGGTATCGAAATCGTCGAGCCTGACATGGCGGCTGCGTACCAGTTCATAGGCAATGGGCGCGGCCAGAAACCCGACGGCCGAGCCGACGCCGGCGTTGGACGGCACGATCACCCGGGAGACGCCAATCTTCTCGGCAACGCGCGCCGCATGCAGCGGCGCGGCACCACCGAACGCGATCAACGTATGCTGGCCGACCACCGCGCCACGTTCGACTGCATGCACGCGCGCCGCGCTCGCCATGTTCTCGCAGACGACCTCGTGCACGGCATAGGCGGCATTCTCCGCCGACAGGCCCAGCGGCTCACCGACATCGTGCAGCAGCGCCTGTTTCGACAGCTTGGGATCGAGCTTGATCGTGCCGCCGGCAAAGGCGTCGGGATCGATCAGGCCGAGCGCAACGTCCGCATCGGTCACCGCAGGCCGTCTGCCGCCGCGGCCATAGCAGGCCGGGCCCGGCTCAGACGAAGCGCTCTCCGGGCCGACCGTGACGCGCTTCATCGCGTCGATCCGCGCAATCGAACCACCACCGGCGCCGATCTCAACCATCTCGATCACGGGAATGCGCACCGGCAACCCTGAGCCCTTCAGGAAGCGCGCGGCCCGATCGACCTCGAACACGCGCGAGGTCTCCGGCTGATACTTCTCGATCAGGCAGATCTTTGCCGTGGTGCCGCCCATGTCGAAGGAGAGCACCTTGCTTTCGCCGAGCCGTGCCGCGATCTGCGCCGCGAAGATCGCGCCGCCGGCAGGACCGGACTCCACCAGGCGCACCGGGAAGCGCCGCGCCGTCTCGATCGAGGTGACGCCGCCGCCGGAGGTCACGAGATAAATCGCGCCGCGGAACTGCTCGACCGCCAGCGCCTGCGCCATGCGCGCCAGATAGCCGTCGATCAAAGGCTGCACATAGGCATTGGCGACGGCGGTCGAGGTGCGCTCATACTCTCGGATCTCGGGGCACACCGCGGACGACATCGTTACGGAGATGCCGGGCATCTCCTGCTCGAGGATCGCGGCGGTGCGCCGCTCATGCTCGGGATTGGCGTAGGAATGCAGGAAGGCGATGGCGACGCTTTCGACATTCAGCGCACGCAATTTCGGCACCAGCGCACGCACCGCGGCCTCATCCAGCGGCAACCGCACCGCGCCATGGGCATCGACGCGTTCGGGAACGGTGAAGCGCAGGGAACGCGGCGCCAGCGGCTTCGGCTTGTCGATGGTGAGGTCGTATTGATCGTACCGGCTCTCGGTACCGATATCGAGCACGTCACGAAAGCCTTCGGTCGCGATGAGCGCGGTCTTTGCGCCGCGGCGCTCGATGATGGCATTGGTCGCCAGCGTCGTGCCGTGAATGAAGACATCGATGTCGCTGATATGCGCATGCGCATCCGTGAGAATGAGACGAATGCCATCAAGCACCGCCTCCTCGGGCCGCGTCGGCGTCGTCAGCACCTTGCGCGTCTTGCGATCCTGTCCCACATCCAGCACGATATCGGTGAACGTTCCTCCGATATCGACGGCAAGCCGCACTTCGGCTCCCTCACGCATTCCAGATGTCTCCGTGCTGATCGACAGGCTCAAGCGTTGAGCAATTTGTATGCCATCGACTCCACCGATGGCAACTCGCTGCACGATTTTGCCGGGCACCTATGCGATAGCCAAGGATGCGCGCGGCTCAGCCGTTGAAGGCGGCCTGCGCCTCTGGCAGATCCCAGATCTTCCCGATCGCGGCCGCGCCTTGCGAGGTGATCACGGCTTCATCGCCATGAACGTAGCGGCCAGCATCGATCAGCACGCGGCCATCGACGACAACCTGATCGATGTTGGCGCGGTTTGCGAGCGCGACCAATGCGCGCCTGACATCGAAGAGTGGCTGCAAATGCGGGTGGGTGAGATCGACGACCGTGAGATCGGCGGTCGCGCCCGGCGCAATCCGGCCGAGATCGGGCCGCTTGATGATGTCGGCAGCGGTTGCCGTGATCGACTCTATCAGCTCGGGGGAATTCGCGACATCGGCGCGCTGCGACGACGTCTTGGAAATGAGCGAGGCGGCGTTGAGCTCGCCGAGCAGGTCCATGTTGTAGCCGTCGGTGCCGACCACGGTGCGGACGCCATGGCCGGCGAAGCGACTGAATGCCGCGGTCACGCCGGCGCGCGCAAACACGCGCGGGCAGTTCAGCACGGTCGCGCCGCGCGCGGCCATCAGCTTCAGATCGTCATCGGTGCTGGCTATACAGTGCGCGGCGAGCAGGTCCGGCGCAAGGAGGCCGAGCCAATCCAGATATTCCGCTGGCGTGCGGCCACCATAGCGCTTGCCGATGGTTTCGACCTCGGCCTGGCTCTGCGCCAGATGGGTCGTGATGGGCACATCAAGCTCGCGCGCCCTTGCAGCACAGGCTTTCAGCAGATCGGGCCCGCAGGTGTCCGTCGCATGCGGGCTCATCGCAAGGCCGATGCGGCTCTCGCCGCGGCCATTCCAGCGCTGATAGAGCGCGTCCCAGGTCGCCATATCAGCCGTACCGTCGTCGCCCGCATAGCGGACCAGGCCGTCGGGACCCGCCTTGGCATCTGATGTCGAGAACAGATAGGGCGCGCCGTAGAAACGGATGCCCATCTCCTCGGCGGCGTCGAACATCTCCGGGATCGAATTGCGGAACGGCTCCATCACCGTGGTGGCGCCGCCCTTCAGGAGCTGGAGGATACCGAGCCGCGCCACGGCGAGACGCTCTACAGGCGACAGCAGATCGGCGCCGCGCTTGGTCAGGGGCAACAGCACCGTGTAGACGATACTCTGGTTATTGCGCCGGCCGTTGCCGTCCTCGGTGTGGCTGCGCGCCACCGCCTCGCTGAAGCAATGATTGTGCAGGTTCAGCAGGCCCGGCAGGATGAAACGGCCGGGACGGTCATAGACTTGATCTGCGCGCGGCTTGTCGCGCGTGACCGCGGCGATCCTCTTGCCCTCGACCAGCACCCAATGGTCGCGCAAGACATCCTGCGCGTCGTCCTTGCGGGCCAAGACATAGCTGCCGAAGATCGCGATTGTGCTCATGCGGGGCGTACGTTCCAGAAGACGGCGGTGCCGTCGAGAATGCCGGTGATGGACTTGCGATAGGCGGTCGGCTGCTTGTACAGGCCGATCGGAAGATAGGGAATCTCATCGAAGGCCAGCGCCTGGATATCGTGGCAGATGCGCTGCTGCTCGCCGAGCTCATAGGCAGCAAGCCACTCGCTGCGAAGAGCGCCCATCTTCTCGCTTTTGT
The DNA here is from genome assembly GCF_059803515.1 of Bradyrhizobium sp. UFLA05-125. Lineage (NCBI taxonomy): Bacteria > Pseudomonadati > Pseudomonadota > Alphaproteobacteria > Hyphomicrobiales > Nitrobacteraceae > Bradyrhizobium > Bradyrhizobium sp. UFLA05-125. The sequence continues at coordinate 32,151 of NZ_JBANBJ010000019.1, forward strand.
ACCAGCCGGCGACCTTGCCTTCGCCGCGCAAGTTGGTATTCCCCGCGGGATTGAGCCAGTCGATGCCCTGCCAGTTGCCGACCGCGGCGCTCCAGCCGCCCTGCCCGATCGGCTCCTTCTTCAACTGGCGTTGCAGCACGACGGCGAAATCGAGCGCGGCGTATTCGACGTTCATGCCGGCCTTGCGCAGCGTATCGGCGGCGATCTCGCCGAGCGGGCGCTGCGCCAGCGAATTGGTGGGCACGAGCAGCACGATCTTCTCGCCATTGTAGCCGGCAGCCTTCAGATCGGCTTTGACCTTGGCGTAGTCGCGCGGACCACGGAAGACGTCGAGCCCGACCTCGCTCGCCATCGGCGTGCCAGGGGCAAAAAAGCCGATCGGCGACACCTGATATGTGAGATCAGTGCCCGCGACCGCCGTCATGAACGACGACTGGTCGATCGCGCCGAGCAATGCACGGCGAACCGCGGGATTATCGAACGGCGGCTGGAGATGATTGAGCCGCAGCATGCAGGCGTAGCCACGCGGATCGAGCACGCGCGTTTCGATGTCCCCGGCAGCCTTGATCACCGGCAACAGATCGTGCGGTGTGGTTTCCTGCCAATCCTGCTCGCCGGTCTGGAGCGCAGCGACGCCGGTGCCGGCGTCCGGCGTGGTGGTCCAGACCACGCGGTCGTAATGCACGATCTTTGGGCCTGCGGTCCAATCCGGCTTGCCGTCGCTGCGCGGCTGATAACGGTCGAAGCGGGCATAGGCGTTACGCGCGCCCTGCACGCGCTCGTCGGCGAGGTAGCGGAACGGCCCGCTGCCGATCACCTCCGTGAGCGGCTTGAACGGGTCCTGGCTCGCCAGCCGCTCCGGCATCATGAAGCAGGCATTGATCGCGGCCTTGCCGAGTGCCTGCGGCAGCAGCGGGAACGGACGCTTGAGGCGGAAGCGGATGGTACGGTCGTCGGCGGCCAGAAGCTCATCAGTTGCCTCCATCAGCTCGCCGCCAAAGCCGTCGCGCGCCGCCCAGCGACGAATGCTCGCGACGCAATCGCGCGCCAGCACGCGCTCACCATCGTGCCAGAACAGGCCGTCGCGCAGGGTGAGGTCCCACTGCAGCCCGTCATTGGAGATGACATGACCCGACAGCATCTGCGGCGAGACCTGGAGCGATGCGCTCATGCCATAGAGCGTATCGTAGACCATGTAGCCGTGGTTGCGCGAGACCTGCGCCGTCGAATAGATCGGGTCGACGAACGCGAGATCGATCACCGGAATGAAGCGCAGCGTGGTCTGCTCCTCGGCGCGCAAAATTCCAGGCAGCGACAGCGCTGGCGCGGCGGCTGCGGCCTTGAGCAGGGAGCGGCGAGTGATCGGCATTTAAACGAGACTCCTAGGACGCAAAGCGCGCGAGGCAGCCGATTGGGGCGCCCTGCACCTCGTCGTCGCGCATGACGGTGTGGCCGCGCACGATGGTGGCCACTGGCCAGCCCGTGATCTTCTTGCCCGCAAACGGCGTCCAGCCGCAGGGCGAGACGATCCAGGAGTCCTCGATGGTGCGCTTCGCCTTCATGTCCACCAGCGTGAAGTCGGCATCGTAACCGGCGGCGAGCCTTCCCTTGCCGACGAGGCCGTAGACCCGTGCGGGACCAGCGGCCATCAGATCGACCATCCGTGGCAGCGACAGCCGGCCGGCATTGACGTGATCGAGCATCACGGGAACGAGCGTCTGCACGCCGGTGAGGCCCGCCGGGCAATCCGGCCACGGCTGCTCCTTGGCGCTGCGCGAATGTGGCGCGTGATCGCTGCCGATGGTGTCGACGATGCCGTCGCGCACCGCGGCCCAGCTCGCCTCGCGATGCCGCTCGCCGCGGATCGGCGGGTTCATCACGCCGAAGCCCTTCAGCGTGTCGTAGCATTCCGGCGCCACCTGCGTCAGATGGTTGACCAGCACCTCGACGGTCGCGACGTCGCGATAGTCGCGCAAATAGCTCAGCTCCTCCGCCGTGGAAACGTGGAGGATATGCGCAGGGCGCCTGGTCTTGCGCGCCAGCGCCATCAGGCGGCGGGTGCCGAGGAAGGCGCATTCCTCGTCGCGCCACTCCATGTGCGAGCGATGCGGCATGCCGCGCGAAAACATCGGCTTCCGCGCCTGGAGGCGATATTCGTCCTCGCTGTGATAGGCGATGCGGCGACGCCCCGCGCGCATCAACTTTTCCAGATGCTCATCGTCCTCGACCAGCAACGAGGCGGTGGACGAGCCGGCGAACACCTTGATCGCGCACACGCCATGCTCGCTTTCGAGATGCGCAAGCTGATCGATATTCGTCTTGGCGCCGGCGATGTAGAGGCCGATGTCGCAAAAGCTCTGCGCTTCCGCGTAGCCGCGCTTCCAGTCGAGCCGCTCCTGGTCAACGATCGGCGGATTTGTGTTGGGCATGTCGAACAGGGTAGCGATGCCGCCGAGCACGGCAGCGCGCGTGCCGGTGCCCAGCGTTTCCACCGTCGCATCGCCAGGATCGCGCAGATGGACGTGGCTGTCGATCAGGCCGGGCAGGACGTGAAGGCCGCTAGCGTCGATGACCTGATCGGCCGTGTCGGCTGTGGCCGCGGACAGCGTCGCGATGCGTCCGCCGGAGATGCCGACGTTGGCGGCTTCCTCGCCCCAGGGCGTGACGCAGGTGCCGTTCCGGATCAGGAGGTCAAAATGCATCGTTCACCTTCATGCTTTCAACAACACCGCCCCGATCGCCGCGGCGACCGCCTGCTGCGCCGGCTCGACCACGGGAACGCCGATCGCGTCCTCGATCGCGGCGCGATGCGAGGCCATGCCGGCGCAACCCATCACGACGACGTCGGCTCGGGCCTGCGTGACCAGCGCGCGGCCCGCCTCGATCAAGCGCCCACGGATATCGGCGCTCGCCGTTTCCGCCGCGCTCGCGCCGACCGACCAGCTTCCGGCATAGCGGGCCGCTAAGCCCATCTGCCGCACCATGCGCTGCTGGCGACGAATGCTCGAAGGCGACAGCGCGATGATGCCGAAGCGCTCGCCGAGCGTCAGCGCGCGCAAGATACCCCATTCGGCAATGCCCATCACCGGGCGGCCGCCGGCCGCCTCGCGCACCGCATGCAGGCCGGGATCGCTGAAGCAGGCGAGCACGAAGGCGTCGGCATCCTCGCGTGCAACGCGGTTGACCAGCGGCATGACGACGCTGTCGGCGTCGCGCTGCGAGGTGATGCTGGTCGGGCCCTCGGGCAAACCCACCACCACGATCTCCGGCCCGCCGGGAATCCTGAGCGGCGCAACGGCCTCGTCGATCGCCGCCGTGACCGCGGCGGAGGAGTTCGGGTTGATCGTGAGGATGCGACGGCGGGTCATACCTGGCTCAACGCTTGGCGGCCTCATGGCGCTGGAAGTTCGCGGCGATGGCCTCGCCCGTCGTGATCCAGAGGTCTGGACAGGATTTTGCGTAGGTCAAGAATTCGCGCAACAGACGAAGTCGCATGGGACGTCCGCTGCATTGCGGATGCAGCACGGTCGTCACCATCGCGCCCCAGTCGCGGACCTCGTCGAGCTCGTCCTTCCAGATCGAGAGCACGTGCTCCTTGGGGAAGATCGAGCGCGGGCTGAAGCGGGCGGAAAGGCCATGCATCCAGTCGTCATAGCTCGCGGTCACCGGCAATTCGATCGTGCCCGGCTTGCCGTCGGCGAGGCGATGGCGATAGGGCCTGACGTCGTCACGGAACGAGGAAGTATAAACGATGCCGTGACGCACCAGCGCGACGCGCAACTCCTCGGTGAACTCGCCATAGGGTGCGCGATAGCCGATCGGCTTGACGCCGAGCCGGCGCTTCAGCGCCTCGAAACCACGCTCGAGCTCGTCCTCGATCCAGGGATCGCCGGGATCTGGCAGGAGATGATGATAGCCGTGATGGCCGATCTCGTGGCCAGCCTTGAGGATCGATTCGGCCATGGCCGGATGCGCATCGACCGACCATCCCGTGACGAAGAACGTCGCCTTGAGATCGAGCTGATCGAGCAGCTCCAGCAATTTTGGCGTGCCGACGCGGGCCTCGTAACCGCCATAGCTCATGGTGATCAGGCGCTGCGCATGCACGGCGTCCTTGCTGGTCCATGCGCTCTCCGCATCGACGTCGAATGAGAGGAACATCGCAGACGTATAGGATTTTGGCCAAGGATAGTGCGGCGCAGGGTCCGCGGTGTTCGCCGGGACGAGCGGGATGCTTTGAAGTGCCTTACTGTCCAGCATTGATGGTCGCCCTCTCTATTCCGTTGTCGTTCAATTTCCATTTCGCCAGGAGCGTACGATAGGTGCCGTCGGCGATCAGCGCATCGAGTGCCTCGACCATTGCCTGCTGCAATGCCTTTTCCTTGACCGGCAGCGCGATGCCGGTGAATTGCTGGGCGATGGTCTCGCCAACTGCCGCGTAGACGCCGGGCTCGAGGTCCATGATGTAGGGCAGCGTCTCGTTGCCCTGCACGGCGGCGTCGACGCGTCCCTGCCTGAGCTGCGTGCGCGCATCCGCCGAGCCGTCGGTGCCGACGACCTGGATCGGATTGCTGCCGCAATGCTTCTCGCTCCACGCCGTGATCTCGGCCGGGAACGAGGTACGGCGGCTGGCGCCGACCTTCTTGCCGCAGAGCGCGGCCATGTCCTTGAACTCGGCTGCGCGGGATTGCTGCACGAAGAATTTCGGACCGCTGCGCAAATAATCGACGAACGAAGCGATCTCGTGCCGGTTCGCATAATCGGTGAAGCCGGACAGGATAGCGTCCGCCCGGCCGGTCGAGATCGACGGCATGAACTCGGCGAAACTGGTCTCCTGCCACTCGATCTTGACGCCGAGCTTGCGGCCGAGCGCCTCGCCGAGATCGATGTCGAAGCCGGACAGCGCGTTGGTGGCAGGATCGCGGAACTCCATCGGCGGATAGTTCGGCACCAGCGCGACCTTGATGCTGCCGCGTTTGGCGATCTCGGGCGGCAGCTCGATCGCCATCACTGCTGCCGTCGTGGCACACACCAGCGCCGCCGCAACCAACACTCTCATCATCAAAACGCCCCCATTCAGATCACCGCCGAGAGAAAAGCCTTGGTGCGCGCCTCGCGCGGCGCGCCGAGCACGTCCGATGCAGTCCCGGATTCGACGATCGCGCCCTGGTCCATGTAGACGACGCGGTCGGCGACCTCGCGCGCGAAGCCGAGCTCATGCGTCACCACCATCATGGTCATGCCGCTTTGCGCGAGCTCCTTCATCACGGCGAGCACCTCGCCGACGAGCTCGGGATCGAGCGCGCTGGTCGGCTCGTCGAACAGCATCAGCATCGGCTTCATCGCGAGCGCCCGCGCGATCGCGACGCGCTGCTGCTGGCCGCCGGAGAGCTGCGCGGGATAAGAATCAGCTTTGGTGGCAAGGCCAACACGCTTGAGGAGCTCGATGGCTTCGCCGCGCACCTCGTCTGATTTTCGGCCCTGCACCTGCACCGGGCCTTCGGTGATGTTCTCCAGCGCCGTCTTGTGCGGAAACAGGTTGAAGCGCTGGAACACCATGCCGGTCTTCAACCGCTGCCGCGCGATCTGCCGCTCGGTCAGGCGATAGAGCCGCCCGCCCTCCTCACGGACGCCGAGCAGCTCGCCATCGAGCCAGATGCCGCCGCTGTCGATCGTCGTGAGCTGATTGACGCAGCGGAGCAGCGTCGTCTTGCCCGAGCCGGACGCACCGATCAGGCACATCACCTCGCCGGGCCACACGTCGAGTGAAATGCTTCTGAGAGCCTGGAACTCTCCAAAATGCTTGCTGACGGAGCGGATCGCGACGAGAGGCTTTGTCATCGGGCGAACCGCAATGTGCCACGGGCAAAGCGTCGCTCGAGCAGCATCTGGAGCGGCGTCAGGATCGACACCACCAGGAGATACCAGAGCCCTGCGACGATCAGGAGCTCGATCACGCGCGAGTTGGCGTAATAGATGTTCTCGGCGTTGTGCAGCACCTCCGGATACTGGATGACGCTGGCCAGCGAGGTCGCCTTGACGAGGCCGATGAACTCGTTGCCGATCGGCGGAATCACCACCCGCATCGCCTGCGGCAGAATGATCCGGCGCAGCGCGCGCAAGCGGCCCATGCCGATCGCCTGAGCCGCCTCATATTGCCCGATGTCGACCGACAGCATGCCGGCGCGCATCACCTCGGAGGTGTAGGCGCCCTGGTTGATGCCGAGCCCGAGCAGTGCCGCGAGGAACGGCGTCATGACGTCGACCGCGCGCGCGCTCCACAGGCCGGGAATGCCGATGGTCGGGAACACCAGCGCGAGATTGAACCACAACAAGAGCTGAAGGATCAGCGGCGTGCCGCGAAACAGCCAAGTGTAACCCGCGGCGACGGATTTCAGCACCGGGTTCGGCGACAGCCGCATGATCGCGACAACCACGCCAAGAAGGATGCCAAGCGCCATCGCGAGCACGGCCATCACCATGGTGTTGACGATACCCTCGAGGATCACTTTGGCCGTCAGGAAGCGGCTGACATAGGACCATTCGATCTGGCCGCCCGCGAAGGCACGACCAATGGCAGCCAGCACCAGAACGATCAGCGCCGCGCTGAGCCAGCGAAACCAGTGCGGCTCGCGCGCGACGTGCAGCCCGGACAGGTCGGGAAATCCCTCCGCGAGTGCGGACGCGGCCTTCATTGCGGCGCCGCGTTCATCAAGGGCTTCTCGACGGCATTCGCGCCCAATCCCCATTTGTCGAGAATGGCCTTGTAGGATCCATCGGCGATCATGGCGGCGAGCTTTTCCGTCACCACCTCGCGGAGCGCCGCATCATCCTTGCGGAACATGATGCCCTGAAACCCCTTCGCGAAGGCCTCGCCGACAACGCGGTATTTGCCGGCCTCCTGCGATTGCGCATAGGGCAGCGTCTCGCTGCCCTGCACGGCCGCATCGATGCGGCCCTGCTTGAGCTGGTTGCGGACGTCGATCGAGTTCTCGCCAGGGACGTACTGGATCGCCGGCTTGCCGGCCGCCTCGCAATTCTGCTTGCTCCACTTCTCGATCTCGACAGGAAAGCTGGTGCTGCGCGTGGTGCCGACCTTCTTGCCGCAGAGATCGGCCGCAGCTTTCGCCTCGCTCTCGGCCATGACGAAGAACTGCGGTCCAGTCGTCAGATAGTCGACGAAATCCGCGGTCTCACGCCGCGAGGCGCGGTCCGAGATGCCGCTGATGATGAAATCGGCCCGCTTGGTCTGGAGCGAGGGGATCAGCTCGGCAAACGGCGTCTCGCTCCAGACGATCTTGAGGCCGCCGAGTCGCTTGGCGAGCTCGTTTGCAAGGTCGATGTCGAGCCCGACCAGCTCGCCCGTCGCGGGATCGCGATATTCCATCGGCGCGTAGGTCGAATTGACCGTGAGCTTCAACGTGCCCGCCTGCTTGATCTCCGCCGGAAGCTCTGCCGCCTGCGCGGACGTCACGGCAGCCAAGGCTGCGAAGGCGAGGAAATGCGAGAGGCGTGTCATGTCAGCTCCTTTGCCAACGCTAGTCCGCGTCGAGAACGGCCGGCTCGATGACGCCGGCGCGTTCAGTGATCACCCTGTATTGCTCCGGCCGCCGGTGGGCGGCGAAGTTGAACATCTTGTCCTTGCCTTGGCGGCAGAGGTCGAGATCGATGTCGGCAACGATCACCTCGTCGGCGAGCGTCTCGGCCTGCGCGACGATGCGGCCGTTGGGATCGACGATGCAGGAGCCGCCAATCAATCCGGAGCCGTCCTCGTCGCCCGCCTTCGCCACCGAGATCGCCCAGGTCGCGTTCATGTAGGCGTTGGCCTGGGTCACCAGCGTCGAATGGAAGGTGCGAAGGCTCGCGTCTTCCGTCGTGCCGCCATTGGGATCATAGGCCGCCGAATTGTAGCCGATACAGACGAGCTCGACGCCTTGCAGGCCCAGCACGCGCCAGGATTCCGGCCAACGCCGGTCGTTGCAGATCATCATGCCCATGATCGCGTGGGCCAAGGCCGAGCCGGCGCGGAAGGCGGGAAAGCCGAGATCGCCATATTCGAAGTAGCGCTTTTCGAGCTGCTGGTAGCGCGCGCCCGGTCGCGGCTCGACCGAGCCTGGCAGATGCACCTTGCGATAGCGGCCGAGAATCTCGCCGTCGCGATCGACCAGGACGCAGCAATTGTAGCGGCGGCCGTCCGCCGTCAGCTCGGCATAGCCGACATAAAAGCCGACGCGGAGCGCACGCGCGCGTTCGAACAGCGGTGCGACGGCCGGGTTCGGCATGCCGCGCTCGAAATAGTGGTCGAGCGCTGCGCCTTCGAGCAGCCAGCGCGGAAAGAAGGTGGTGAAGGCAAGCTCCGGAAATACCACGAGGCTGGCGCCGCGCGCGGCTGCCTCCTCAAGGAGCTTCAGCATCCGGTCAAGCGTATGCGCGCGCGTATCGGCTTTTTGCGTCGGCCCCATCTGGGCGGCGGCGGCGCGAAGGACACGAACCAAGACTGCCTCCAATCTGTGCGCGCTGCTGCCTCATTGGGCGACCGAACTCTTTGATCCAGCGTGCAAATCCGCGGCCATTACGCGGAAACGGGAGTTGAAAAGCAATTCATTGTGCTATGATATTTTGGCCGAGAGTATAATCGGGGTTTATATGAACCTGCGCCAGCTCGAGATCCTGCGTGCCGTCATTCGCCACCGCACCACGGTCGCGGCGGCGGACGAGTTGGCGCTCTCGCAGCCCGCGGTCAGCAACGCGCTGAAGACGATGGAGGCGCAGGCCGGCTTTGCGCTGTTCGAGCGCGTCAACAACCGCCTGTTCCCGACCGCGGAAGCGATGGCGCTCTACAAGGAGAGCGAGGCGATCTTCGCACTGCATGCCAAGCTCGAAAGCCGCGTGCGCGATTTGCGGGAGAACCGCTCGGGTCATCTGTCGCTCGTGGCGACGCCGCCGCTCGCCTACAGCATCATCCCCTCTGCCCTGTCCGGCTTTCTGCGCCGCCGTCCGGAGACGCGGGTGTTTTTCGACGTTCGTCGCTACGAGGGTATCATCGAAGGCGTGCTGAGCCATGTCGCCGAGCTCGGCTTCGCGCTCGGCCTCACCCATCATCCCGGCATCGCGCATGAGGTGGTGCATACCGGCGAGATGGTCTGCGTGCTGCCGCCACAACATCCGCTGGCCGGGGAGCCGATCGTCTCCGCGCCCGATCTCGTTGGGCTCCCCTTCATCGGGCTCGAGCGCGGCACACGGTTAGGTGAAGCCGTGCGCGACAGTTTTGCGCGCGCCGGCGCGCCGTTCCAGCCGACCGTCGAGGTGCGCTACTGCAACACGGCCTGCGTGCTCGCGGCCGCCGGCGTCGGCGCAGCCGTGGTCGATCCATTTTCGCCGCGACAGAACGGCGGCAACGGCCTCGTCGTGCGGCCGTTCGCGCCGACGACGCGCGCGGTCGCCTATATGCTGTGGTCGGAAGCAGAACCGCTGTCGCGGCTGGCCAAGGCCTTCCTCGACGAGGTTCGCAAGGAGAGCAGGTTTCTGGCAAACGGCACGCCACGGGAGGCACAGCGCGACTGAGCTTGTGCAGGCACCCGATCTCTCAACCGAAGACACATTCTTGGCCGAGGACACATGGCACGCATCACCATCATCGAGACCGGAGCCGTCCCCCGCAAACATCGCGAGCGCCACGGCTCCTTTCCGGACATGTTCGAGCGCATGATCCGCGCTGAAGATCCCTCGGCTGCATTCGACGTCGTGAGCATCCCCGATGGCGAGACGCTCCCCGACCCGCGCCAATTGGAGGCGATCCTGATCACCGGCGCGGCGGCCGGCGTCTATGACGGGCTCGACTGGATCGCGCCGCTCGAAGAATTCGTGCGCGCCGGCCATGCCAACAAGACGCCGATGGTCGGGGTCTGTTTCGGCCATCAACTGATCGCGCAGGCGCTCGGCGGCACCGTGCGCAAGTCAGACAAAGGCTGGGGCATCGGCCGGCACGTCTATCAGGTGGCGCCGAACAACGGCGTCATCGACGGCGAGCAGCTCGCCATCGCCTGCTCGCACCAGGATCAGGTCATCGAGCCGCCGCAGGACGCGCGGGCGATCCTGTATTCGGAATTCGCGCCGCATGCCGGCCTGCTCTACGCCAACGGCACGACGCTCTCCGTGCAGCCGCATCCGGAGTTCGACGCGGGCTTCGCGCAAGTCTGCTGCGAGCTCCGCGAAGGCCACGCGCCGGACAACGTCGTCGCCACCGCGAAAGCGTCGCTGGCCGAGCCGCTGGACAGCGCGAAGCTCGGTGGCGCCATCACGAGGTTTCTGACGAGGCGATCGGCGCCTTAGTCCGCGAGGTCGCGCCACACGCGACTCTTCCCTTCTCCCCTTGTGCGCCTGTTGCGTAATCCGCGATTGCAGCGCCAAGCTCATACGCTCTCGCGAACTGCTAGAACGGATCGCTCCCCAGCCCCGCGACATCCGCCGGCCGCGGCCCCGGCGCGGGCCAGTGGAAGCGGCGGTCACTCTCGGCGATCGCGATGTCGTTGATCGACGCCTCCCGGCGCTTCATCAGACCCTGCTCGTCGAACTCCCACTGCTCATTGCCGTAGGAGCGATACCACTGGCCGCTCGTATCGTGCCATTCGTACTGGAAGCGCACCGCGATACGGTTGCCATCGAAGGCCCAGAGGTCCTTGATCAGGCGGTAGTCGAGCTCCTTCGCCCATTTGCGCGTTAGGAACGCGACGATCGCTTCGCGGCCCCAAAACACCTCCGAGCGATTACGCCAACGGCTGTCCTCTGTGTAGGCGAGCGCGACACGCTGCGGGTCGCGCGAGTTCCAGGCGTCCTCGGCCATGCGGGCCTTTTGCGCAGCGGTCTCTCTGGTGAACGGCGGAAGCGGCGGACGCGACATGGCTGGCCTCATCGGTTGGTTGAGCCGCGAATCTAGCCTTGCGTGCAGGGAAGTCGATAGACCCTTCCCTATCGGCTCATTTCGTAATCACATCGGCCTTCATCAGCGTGCGGATCGATTTCGGGATCGGCTGGGCGCGACCGCCACTGATGAAGGCGACTCGCACTTCCGCTTTCACCAGCACGTCCTCGCCCCGCCGCACCTCCTGCGCCAGCATGATCGAGGCACCCTTCACAGCGATCGGCCAGGTTACGACGTCGAGCACGTCGTCCATGCGCGCAGGCTTGAGGAAATCCAGATGCATCGAGCGCACGACGAAGGCAAAGCCGGCGTCTTCCGTCTCGACCTGCTCGAACAACGCCTGCTGCTCGGCGCCCATCAGCCGCAGATGATTGGTGCGGCCGCGCTCCATGAAGCGCAGGTAGTTGGCGTGATAGACGATGCCGGAAAAATCCGTGTCCTCGTAGTAGACGCGGACCTGCATGTGGTGGCGACCGTCGCGGATCTCGCCGTCGAGATGGGCAGTCATGGCGCGAGCCTTTTCGCTGTCGAGGGGCCCGTTTTGCGCAAAATCGGCCGACCGCGCAAGCGCTGCGGCTATGATATCGTTTGCCCCGTTCGCCCCAGCGTCACCTCGACGATCTCGGGCGGGACGCCGACGCGCATCGGCACGATGCTACAGCCGAGACCGCCGGAAATGATGACGTCGCATTTTAGCTTCAGATGACCGTAGGCGAGCCGGATGCCGTGCTGCGGCGGCACCGCCGGCGACCAGCCGAGCACGCGCACCTGGCCACCATGGGTGTGGCCGGAGAGTTGCAGCGCGACGCGCGAGGGCACGCGCAGCGCGACGTTGGGCTCGTGCGCGAGCAGGATAACCGGCGCATCGTCGGTGACCTTGGCGAGGGTCGCTGCGAGATCGTCGGCGCCGAAACGCGGCACCGCGCGCTGACGCGCCGCCGGCATAAAGGCAAGCTGATCGCCGAGCCCGGCAAGCCAGAACGCGCGGCCGTCCTTGGTGAGGCGCACGGCGTCGTTCTCGTAGACGGGAATACCGGCAGCTTCCAGCGCGCGATGGGCGACAGTCGGGCCGCGCAGGATCCGCTGCACCGCCTTGTCTTCCCAATAATCGTGATTGCCCATGATGGCGTGAACGCCGAGCGGGGCCTTGAGGCCTGCCAGCACCGCGGCCCATTCGGCGGCCGGAATGAGCCGCGTGACGTGGTGGTGGCCGGCCACGTAATCGCCGAGCATGACGATGAGATCGGCGTTCAGCGCGTTGGTGTGCTCGACGATGCCCTGGATGCGCTCCAGCGACATCCAGGGATCGCAGGCATGGATGTCGGCGACCACGGCGATGCGAAGCGGAAAGTCCGCCGGCCACTGCTTCGGCATCGGGTGATAGCGGGTGATGCGGAGCCGCTCCGGCTCGACGCCGATGCCGTAAGCCGCAGTGGAAACGCCGGCGGCGGACAGACCGCCGATGGACCGAAAGAAAGCGCGCCGAGAGATCATGCGGAACCGGGTGTGATGCCTTATTTCAATGTCCTCCGATTGAAGCGGAATTGGGGTGCGCTTGTGCAGATCGTCAGCAGAAACGTTAACGGTCCCTCACGCCGACGAGCGCATCCAGACGCGTCTTCAATTCGTCGGACGCCCGGTAATACCAGACACCGCCGAGCAAGTCATGGAAGCGTTTGTCGGCGCGAGCCTCGCGCTCGATGCGGTCGATGGTGCGCAGGCTGATCACGTCCTCGAGCGGACCGGCTGCCAGCAGCGACAGCAGCACGGGATTGGACTCCATCTTAAGGATTTCCAGGATCAGGTCGATCATCCGGTCGGGGTCGTCCTCGCGCAAATCGCGCTCGAAATCCATGATGGCGAACAAGTTGTCGTCCTGGTCGCGGTCGGATCTGGAATATTGCTCGATCCAGGCCTGCGCCAACTCGGACAGCGACATGCTGGCGCAATCGAGCGGCTCGCGCGGAGTACGCTGAGCCAGGTGATCGGCGTGCCAGGCTACGTCGTTGGCGATCCCTGCGATGCGCTGCATCAGCGGCTCCTCCTTGCCGAAATGCACGCCCCCGAGCAGCCAGCGCAGCCGTGCATTGTGCTTCGCCTCATGCTCGATCCGCACAACCACCTCGTCACCATGGGCATAGAGCAGCGCCAGCAAGAATTTGTCGTTGAGCTGCATCACCGTCGGCTTGTCGGTCTCGGTCTTCAGCACGTCGAGAATGAGATCGAGCGCGCGTTGCGGCCGCCGATGCGGCAGATGATCGAAATAGAGTTTCAGCGCCCAGACGCTGCCGGCCTGGTCGCGCCGGCTGACGCGCTGAAGCGCGCACCACATCGAGGCCAGCTCGGCCAACGGCATCGGATCGAGGAAAGCTTCGGTCTCGTCGGGCGTCCGCAGTTGCGGTGCGGACGCGATGTTCGCAAGTAATGTTGCGTGGTCACTCAGCCCCATTTTTTCCCACTCCAGCCAATGTGCGTGCGCTGGCGACCCCGATCGCCGCGCGTCCGCATTAGTGGGAGCACGAAACAGGTGGGTTCAACGTCTGCGCGAGCTAATTAGTCTCGCGCGATCGCAAGCATTCTGCTGCTCATCCTGAGAGCCTGACCGAAAATAAGGTGAGGAGCCCGCGACAAGCGGCGTGTCTCGAAGGATGGCCGCCGAAAGATCTGGCCCTTCATGGTTCGGTGGCGATGCGCAGCGTCGTCCGGTAACGCGCGTTCCGCGCTCCTCACCAAGAGGATCCAGTGACGCAATAGGATGAGACTACTCGTCGCTCTCGTCCGTGCCGAACAAGCCGAACTGTGCCGTATCGCGCGAGGGCTCACTGAGGCCGAGATGGCGGAAGGCATGCGTCGTGAGGAGGCGGCCGCGCGGGGTGCGCTGGAGATAGCCGCACTGGATCAGATAGGGCTCGATGATGTCCTCGATGGCATCGCGCGGCTCGGACAGCGCGGCGGCCATGGTCTCGACGCCGACGGGGCCGCCGCCGTAGTTCAACGCGATCGTCGAGAGGTAGCGCCGGTCCATCGCGTCCAGGCCCGCTGCATCGACCTCCAGCGCGCTCAGCGCGTGGTCGGCGATCTCGCGATCGATGGTTTCAGCGTTGGCGGCAGAGGCAAAGTCGCGTACCCGCCTGAGCAGGCGGCCGGCGATGCGCGGCGTGCCGCGGGCGCGGCGCGCGATCTCGTTGGCGCCGTCCGGGCTCATTCCGACGTTGAGCACGCGCGCGCCACGGGTGACGATGCCTTCGAGTTCTTCGATCGTGTAAAAGTTCAGCCGGATCGGAATGCCGAAGCGATCGCGTAGCGGATTGGTGAGAAGACCGGCACGCGTCGTCGCGCCAACGAGGGTGAACTTTGCGAGCTCGATCTTGACCGAGCGCGCGGCCGGGCCCTCGCCGATGATGAGGTCGAGCTGGAAATCCTCCATCGCGGGATAGAGCACCTCTTCCACGGCTGGGCTCAGGCGATGGATCTCGTCGATGAAGAGCACGTCGCGCTCTTCGAGATTGGTGAGAAGCGCGGCGAGATCGCCGGCCTTGGCGATCACGGGGCCCGATGTGGCGCGAAATCCGACGCCGAGCTCGCGCGCCACAATCTGCGCCAGCGTGGTCTTGCCGAGACCGGGGGGACCGACGAACAGTACGTGATCCAGCGCCTCGCCGCGCTTGCGCGCCGCGTCGATGAAGATGGACAGATTCTTGCGCGCCTGCTGCTGGCCGACGAATTCGGTCAGCGATTGCGGGCGCAGCGCGGTATCGCCGACATCGTCGCTGCGGCGCTCGGGCGTGACGATGCGGGAGGGGGTGTTCACTCGTTGCCTCGCCGGTACTTGTTCGGCAACAGCTCGCCGATGCTCGCGACCTTCGGCTCGCGGCCGTTGTCGGGAACGATGACCCGCGCCTTGGCGTCGTAGTCATGGATCAACTCGCGGCAGATGCCGCAGGGTGAGACGACGGCGATGTCGCCGGGCTCGCCGGGCTTCGGATGACGCACGGCGACGATGGTCTCGATGCCGCGGTCACCAGTCTCGGTGATGGCACGTCCGATCGCGATCGCCTCGGCGCAGACGGCGATGCGGCCGATATAGGCATCGATGTTCACGCCGGTGACGATGCGGCCGTCGCGCGTGCGCATCGCCGCCCCCACCTCCTGCCAGTCGTTGCGATAACGTTGGCTGATCGCCGCGGTCGCAGCGGCGATGAGTTCCTTGTCTTCTTTGCTCAGCATGGCGGAAAATGCGTTCCTTCGTCAGTCAGCGGCCGCGCAGGATAGTCTATTTCGACAATTCTTTCAGACCCAGGCGAATGAGCTGCGCGGTTTCCGCATTCTCGCCGGCATTGCGTGACGCCGTGGCAATGGCAGCCGCCGCCTGCGGCTGGCCGTAGCCGAGATTGACCAGCGCTGAGATCGCGTCCGCAACGGGGCGCGGGGCGCGTTGGTCGTCGACGGCGCCGGCAAGATGAACGACCGCCGGGTCGACATTGGCGAAGGCCGGCGCCTTATCCTTTAGTTCAGTGACTATGCGCTCGGCGACCTTGGGGCCGACGCCCGGCGTGCGCGACACCGCGGCCTTGTCGCGCAGTGCGATCGCATTCGCTAGGTCAGGCGGCGACAGTGTGCCGAGCACGGCAAGGGCAACCTTGGCTCCGACGCCCTGCACGGTCTGAAGCAGGCGAAACCATTCGCGCTCCTGGTCGGTGCGGAAGCCGAACAGCTTGATCTGATCCTCTCGGACGTAGGTTTCGATCGACAGCACGGCAGCTTCGCCGGGTGAGGGCAGATGCTGCAGCGTGCGCGTTGAGCAATGCACCTGGTAGCCGACGCCGCCGACGTCGAGGATCACGAAATCCTCGCCATAGGAATCGATCAGGCCTTTGAGCTTGCCGATCATATGCCCACCACCTTCAGCCGCAGGGCGGCGCTTTGGCGATGATGGGCGTGGGTGATGGCGATGGCGAGAGCGTCGGCGGCATCAGAGGACGGCGGCTCGGCCTTGGGCAAGAGGATCTTCAGCATCACTGCGATCTGGTTCTTGTCGGCGTGACCGGCACCGACCACGGTCTTCTTGACCTGGTTTGGCGCGTATTCGGCCACCGTGATGCCGAACATCGCGGGCGCCAGCATGGCGACGCCGCGAG
Source organism: Bradyrhizobium sp. UFLA05-125 (assembly GCF_059803515.1). Lineage (NCBI taxonomy): Bacteria > Pseudomonadati > Pseudomonadota > Alphaproteobacteria > Hyphomicrobiales > Nitrobacteraceae > Bradyrhizobium > Bradyrhizobium sp. UFLA05-125. Next base: position 48,210 of record NZ_JBANBJ010000019.1, read on the forward strand.
CCTGGCCGAGCTTCAACGTCGCGACGCCGTCCTTGTTGACGAAGGTCTGCTCGACCGCGGCTTCCATCGGCTTGTGATGCGAGAGCACGGCAGCCAGCCCCTCATGGATCGCCAGCAGCCGGCTCGACAGCGGCGCCCCCTCCGGCGGTTCCACCGAGCCGCAGGCGAGATAGACGAGGCGATTGCCCTCGGCCTCGATCACGCCCCAACCGGTGCGGCGCAGGCCTGGGTCGATGCCGATGATGCGGACGGGATGGCGAATCGGAAGCGCGGTCATGGGCCAGTGATAGCCGCTGGCCGGAGGGAGGGAAACAGAAACGGAACGAAAGTCCCCTGGGGAAGTGCGAGGTCTCGTGCCCCGGGCGCAGCAAATTGCGAAGCAGTGCGCTGCTGAACCGGGGCCCATGCCGCCGCCCGCAATCGAGGCGCCGTGGGTCCGGCTCTGCGGCGCACCGCTTCGCGCTGCGCCGCGTCCGGGACACGAGCGCGGCCTCAGCCACCGATCTTCGCGATCAGCGCGTCTGACACCTCGAAATTGGCGTAGACGTTCTGGACGTCGTCGTGCTCGTTGAGCAGGTCCATCAGCTTGAGCAGCTTCTCGCCGGTCTCGTCGTCGACGGCCACCGTGTTCTGCGGCTTCCAGATCAGCGCGGCCTTGCGCGGCTCGCCGAACTTCGCCTCGAGCGCCTTGGCCACATCGCGGTAGCTCTCGGTCGAGGCGTAGATCTCATGGCCGTTCTCGCCCGAGATGACGTCGTCGGCGCCGGCCTCGATCGCGGCATCGAGCACTGCATCGTCGGAAGCGACGCTGCGGTCATATTCGATGATGCCGGTGCGGTCGAACATGAAGGACACCGAGCCGGTTTCGCCGAGATTGCCGCCGGATTTGGTGAAGAAGGAGCGGATGTCGGAGGCCGCGCGGTTGCGATTGTCGGTCAGCGCCTCGACGATGACTGCGACGCCGCCGGGGCCATAGCCCTCGTAGCGGATCTCGTCATAGTTCTCACCGTCACTGCCGAGCGCCTTCTTGATGGCGCGCTCGATATTGTCCTTCGGCATGTTCTCCTGGCGCGCCGCGATCACGGCCGCGCGCAGGCGCGGATTCATGTTGGGATCGGGCGTGCCGAGCTTGGCCGCGACGGTGATTTCGCGGGCCAGCTTGCCGAAGAGCTTCGACTTCTGCGCATCCTGCCGCCCCTTGCGGTGCATGATGTTCTTGAATTGGGAATGTCCGGCCATGCGTGGTCTCTGAGGAATCGTCAGCCAAGGTAAGGGGCAAGATAAGGGATCGAAGCGCGGGCCTTATAGGCCGCGAGCCCCCCGGAATGAAAGAGCATACTTGAAGGTAATATCGTAGGGCCAGATGCCTCGCCATAGGCACTTGTTAACCCTGACTTCATTTCGGGATGTGAAAATATCCTCATCCCGTCCCCCGACAAGAGTGACCTGATGGCCTTCGGACTACTTCGGAAACGTCGGCCGGAACAGGCCGCGCACGCGGCTCTCCCGCAGGCGGCCCAAGCCGTCGCCGAGCCCGTTGCCGCACCGGAGGGCGATTCAGCCAGGGAAATTCTCGAGCTCCTGGAACTCGAGCTCGGCGCGATGATCCGCCAGCTCGAGCGCGCCGCCCAATCGGTCGCCGGCGGGGCGGAAGCGACCGCCAACACGCTCGCGACCATCCGCCAGCGCACCGACGCGCTCACGGGGCGCAGCAGCGCCGCGCAATCGACCGCGACCACCTTTGCCAGCGCGGCCGAGAAATTCACCCAGTCGGCGCAGGGCATCGGCGCGCAGGTCCGCGAGGCCGGCAAGCTCGCCGATGCTGCCAGCGCCGCCGCACAAGAGGCCCGCGCCAATGTCGACCGCCTTCGCGAATCCTCGGCCGCGATCGGCAACGTCGTCAACCTGATCGCGCAGATCGCGCGCCAGACCACGCTGCTCGCGCTGAACTCGACCATCGAGGCGGCGCGCGCCGGCGCGGCCGGAAAAGGCTTTGCCGTCGTTGCGACCGAGGTGAAGGCGCTCGCGGTGCAGACCCAGGGCGCGACCGAGGAGATCACCAGGAAGATCGAGGCGCTGCAAAAGGACGCGGCAGGCTCGGCGGAAGCCGTGCATCGCATCTCGCAGGCAATCGAGGCGATCCGCCCAGTGTTCGACACCGTCAATGGTGCGGTCGCCGAGCAGACCGCGACCACCAGCGAGGTCTCTGGCAACGCCGCGACCGCATCCCAATTCATCATATCCGTGGGCGACAGCGCCGCCGAGATCGATGCCGCCACCAAGGCGGCGGAAGCGCATGGCGAAAGCGTCTCCAGCGCCGGCAAGGCGGTCACGACGTTCGCGCAGAAGCTGAAATCGCGCTGCGCGGTGCTGCTCAGGCAGAGCGACGGCGACGCCCGCCGCAAGACCGAGCGGCTGCCCTGCCATCTCAAGCTCGAGATCAAGGGCGGCCGCGCGACGATGCCGGTCTACGAGATTGCGATGGACGGCGTCCTGATCGGCGGCGCGGATGCCGCGAGGCTTTCAGTGCACGAGACCATCGATGGCCTGCTCCATGATATCGGCGCCTGCCGCCTGCGCATCGCCGAGCAGTCCAAGGCCGGCGCGCGGGCGCAGTTCGTCTCGCCGCATGCCGAGCTGCGCGAAAAGATCGAGGACAAGCTCTGGTCGATTCACGAGGAAAACACCGAATTCGTGACTCGCGCGATGGAAGCGGGCGCTGCGCTGACGAAGATCTTCGAGCAGGCGGTCGCGCGCGGCGAGGTCAGGCTCGACGATCTCTTCGATACCGACTACGCTGAAATATCAGGCACCAATCCGCAGCAGTACCGCACAAGATATCTCGACTGGGCCGACCGCGCCCTCCCCTCCTTCCAGGAAGCATTTCTGGCCAGGGACCCACGCATGGCCTTCTGCGCCATGGTCGACCGTAACGGCTTCCTGCCGGTGCACAACAATATCTATTCGCATCCGCAGCGCCCTGGCGATGTCGCCTGGAACACAGCGAACAGTCGCAATCGGCGCATCTTCAACGACCCGGCGGGCCTCGCTGCGGCGCGCAATCTGCGCTCCTACCTGGTGCAGAGCTACGCGCGCGACATGGGCAACGGCAACACGGTGATGATGCGCGAGATCGACGTACCGATCCGCGTGCAGGGCCGGCATTGGGGCGGGTTCCGGACCGCCTACAAGCTCTAAAGCATGATCCGGGGAAGTACGGAGCGCTTGCGAAAAGATCATGCGCAAACAAAGACCTGAAGCGCGATGACAGTTCGCCCTGAAGTCATTCGTGCTTGAGTGCACGCTCAGGCAAGACGGCAAAGCGCGAATCAGCATTAAAGCGAATCACGCTTTGTCGGAATGGGAATGCAGCAGTGAGTCGATAGGCGACTCCGACTGGAGGAAGTTCGAACATGTCCGTCGTGCAGCGTGCAGTCATGGACACGTCATCCAACCGGACGCTGGCCGAACGCCTCATAGACCAGCTCGCCGATCGCATCGGCGGCCTCGGGGTTGAGCTCGCCGACATCGCCGGCAACGTCCAGGAGGTCGCGAACCGCGTCGCCAGCCAGTCGGAGCGATTTCACCATCTACAGAAGACGGCGGAGACGATGGTCTCGGCCAATCGCGAGATCGCCAATGCCTCGCAGGCGGTGCAAACGACGACATCCACCGCAGTCGGCGAGATCGCGCAGTCGCGCGACGTGGTCGAGACCGCGGTCAGCCACATCTCCGAGCTCGTCGCAGCCGTCGCGCGCATCGAGTCGCGGCTCGCCGCGGTCGGCTCGGCGCTGAGCCAGGTCGCCAAGGTCTCCGGCTCGATCGAGGCGATCGCGAAGCAGACCAACCTGCTCGCGCTCAACGCCACTATCGAGGCCGCGCGCGCGGGCAGCGCCGGGCGCGGCTTCGCGGTCGTGGCGAGCGAGGTGAAGAGCCTTGCGGAAGCGACCCGGCAGGCCACGCAACAGATCTCGGATACCGTGCGCGATCTCGACGGCCAGATCGGCAGCCTGATCGGTGAAAGCGGCGATGCCTCGCTGCGTGCGAAGAACGCCGGCGACGGCGCGCAGCAGATCTCGGGCATCATCAGCCGCGTACAGCAGGGCTTTGCGTCCGTGGGCGCGGAGATCGACAGCGTCGCGCGCGCCGCGACGTCCAATCTCGGCCATTGCGATACCGTGATCTCGGAGCTCAGCGAGCTTGCCAAGGGCGTCGATCTCTCCTCGCGCGATCTCAGGAATGCCGACGAGCGGGTGGCAAAGCTGCTCGACACCTCCGAGGCCCTGATCGCGCTGATCGCCGACAGCGGCGTGGAGACGTCGGACGCGCCGCTGATCCAGGTCGTCGTCGACACCGCCAGGCGCATCTCGGCCGAATTCGAGGCCGCGATCGACCGCGGCGAGATCACGCTCAATCAGCTCATGGACGAGACGTATCGCGAGATTCCCGGCACCGATCCCAAGCAATTTCTCACCAGCTACGTCGACTTCACCGACCGCGTGCTGCCGGCGATCCAGGACCCGATCCAGAAGTCGGATCCGCGCATCGTGTTTTGTGTCGCCTGGGCAAAGGGCGGCTATCTGCCGACCCACAATCCGAACTATCGCCTGCCGCAGGGCAAGGACCCCGTCTGGAACAACGCCAATTGCCGTAATCGTCGCCTGTTCAACGACCGCGCGGTAAAGAAGGTCGCGGCGAACACAAAACCGTTCCTGCTGCAAACCTATCGCCGTGACATGGGCGGCGGCCAGTTCGTGCTGATGAAGGATTTGTCCTCACCGATCACGGTCAAGGGCAAGCACTGGGGCGCGTTTCGGATGGGGTTTAGGCAGGGGTGACGGCGCAGGCGCTCCCCGTGGTCGTCCTGGCGAAAGCCAGGACGAGTGGCGACGCCAGTCAGCTCAACCAAAACCTTGGCGTTGCCGGCTCGAGCCGCCCGCCCGCACGCACCGGCGCGATACGCAGTGCGAGGCCGGTTGCATCATCCGTCTCCACCGCGACGCCGCTGAGTGTAGCCACGCCCATCGCCGCCTCGAAACGGCCGGACGGAATCCCGGAGGTGAAACGGCGCAGCGGCTCTTCCTTTTGCATGCCGATGATCGAATCGTAGTCGCCGGTCATGCCGGCATCGGTCATGTAGGCGGTGCCGCCGGGGAGGATCTGGTGGTCGGCGGTGGGCACATGGGTATGCGTGCCGACGACGAGGCTGGCGCGGCCGTCACAGAAGAAGCCGATGCCCTGCTTCTCGCTGGTCGCCTCGCAATGAAAATCGACCACGATCGCATCGGCCGCCTCGCGCAGCGGACAGGCGCCGAGCTCGCGCTCGAGCGCGGCGAAGGGATCATCGAACGGCGTCATGAAGACACGGCCCAGCGCGTTGATGACGAGCGCGCGGCGGCCGTTCTTGGTCTCGACCAGAGCGGCGCCGCGGCCCGGCGTGCCGCGCGGATAGTTCGCCGGACGCACCAGGCGCTCGGCGCGCTCGATGAACACCAGCGCCTCGCGCTGATCCCAGGAATGGTTGCCGAGCGTGACTGCGTCGGCGCCGGCGTCGAGCAGCTCCTGATAGATCGCTTCCGTGATGCCGAAACCGCCGGCGGAATTTTCGCCGTTGACGACGACGAAATCGAGCGACCAGTCGCGAACCATGTTGGGCAGGTGCTCGGCGATCGCCGCGCGGCCGGCCCGGCCGACGACGTCACCCACGAAGAGAATGCGCAACTTCAGAACTCCGGAAATCGAACACGTCCGTTTCCGTTAGCACATAATCCAGCGCGACGTCGTGCGATAGTGCGGGAACAGCCTCGATCTCCTGCGCCGCAAAAGCGAGCCCGACGCCGACGACATGCCTGGTCTTGCGCAAATGCGCGAAGGTGAAGTCGTAATGTCCCGCGCCATAGCCGATACGGTGGCCGAGACGGTCGAACGCGGCAAGCGGCGTCAGCATGATGTCGGGGATGACCTCGGCCGCCGCCGGCGAGGGCTCGGGGATGCCGAGCGGGCCGAGCATCAGCCGGTCGCTCGGATGCCAGATGCGGAAGATCAGTGACTTGCCGCGCGTGGTGACGCAGGGCAGCGCCAGCCGCGCGCCTTCGGCCGCGAGCTTCTGCATCAGGGGCACCGGATCGATCTCGCTGCGGATCGGCGAATAGCCGGAGACGATGCTGCCAGGCACGATCTCGAACGGCAGGCCGCGCTTGCCGAGCTTTGCGGCGGCGGCACTGCGCTTCTTCTCGCTGAGCGCGTCGCGCTTGGCGAGAGCCTTGGCACGGAGTTCGGCTTTGGAGTTGGACATCAGCGTTTTCCCTGAGGCAGAACCTTGTTCTGCCGTCATCGCCCGCGAAAGCGGGCGAACCAGTATTCCAGAGACGCCAGAGCATAATCCTCGACAGCACGGCGTACTGGATGCCCCGCTTTCGCGGGGCATGACACCGAGACTAAATTCAATCGCACGCTTTGTCGGGGACGCAAATCGACAGGCACAAACCAGGCAAACAAAAGCGCGAAGCCGTAAACGCCGTTGAAGCACTCGATCCCGGAGTTCCCTACGAAAGTAGGTGGGCACCATATGTCCGAGCCCACGGGCCCGGCCAGGGACAGTTCCCTAAAGGATCGATAAGGCCCCGGGGATATATGGCTCCTGACGCGCGTCACAGCTTCGCTTTCCGCAATCTAGCAACGACGCTGACGAATCGCCAGCCCACCTGATCGTCAGCCGATCGCAATCCCGTTGCCGACGGTCCGGTTCAGGACCTGGGTCGATTTCTCGATGCGCTCGGCGGCGGCATTGAGCGCATTGACCACCGCGGTCTGCGTCATCCGGGCGCGCTCGGCGGCGGCATTGCGGAAATCCCGCAGTTCGTTCACCTCGGCTTCCAGCGTGCGGATGCGGTTGCCGGCATCGACCAACTCGTCGCATGCGGTGAGTGCCGCCATCACGGTGAGCCGCGCATCGCCGATCTCGCCGAATTTTCCGCGCAGGTTCTGAATCCGCGACTCCAGGCCTTCGGCGAGCTTCAGCAACCGCACCTCCTGCCCTTCCTCGCAGGCCATGCGATATTGCCGGCCGTTGATGGTGACGTTGATGTGGCTCATCCATCCTCTCCGGTATCGAGCACCGAACGTATCGTGACGATCGCCGAATCCAGCCGATCGGAGATTTCTCGATTGGTGCGCTCGAGCTTGCGCGCCTTCATCAGCGCACCGTCGAGCTCGTCGGCAAGTCGCGAGCGGTCGGTGCCGAGCGCCTGGATGCGCGTCGCGAGCTCGTTCTCGTCGCGGTCGGCATCGCGCCGTCGCTCGACCGCGCTCTCCAGCGCGTCGAGCGCCGACGTAAGTCTCCGGGTCGCGATCTCGATCTCGACGGCGGCGGACTCCGTCATGGCGGAACTGTTGGCAGCGCGATCGCTCATGCAGTCAGCGACGGACCCTTGTTGGCCTTTTCATCAGGACTTGCCGCTTGGCAAAAGACTCGGTTCGGCAAGCGCTTAGAAGCAGAAATTTACGTGGCAGGGAAGCGAAGCGCAACGCCGCGGCAAAACTATGCACCGATAGATCGGGGCCGGGCGTCCCGCCCCGACCGGTTCCTGGCGCGCGCGATCACTGTTGCGGCTTTTTGCGGATCGAACTTGGAGCAACTTTTCGCCCGGGGATGACGTTCGATTGCCTTGGACTCCCGGAACCGAGATGCTATCCAGCCCCCGACCTTCCAGCGGCCGAAAGGCTCCTTTCCGCGCGGGCGTACACCGCCACCAAGCGCCTCATTTCAGACGGATTTCAGACATGACGCAGGTCGATCACACCCGTATGGCCAATGCGATCCGCGGGCTCTCGATGGACGCGGTTGAGAAGGCCAAGTCCGGCCATCCCGGCCTGCCGATGGGAGCCGCCGACGTCGCGACCGTCCTGTTCACGCAGTTCCTGAAATTCGACGCCCAGGCCCCCGCCTGGCCCGACCGCGACCGCTTCGTGCTGTCGGCCGGCCACGGCTCGATGCTGCTCTATTCGCTGCTGTTCCTGACCGGCAGTGCGGACATGACGCTGGACCAGCTCAAGCACTTCCGCCAGCTGGGATCGCTGACCCCCGGTCACCCCGAGAACTTCCACACCAAGGGCATCGAGACCACCACCGGCCCGCTCGGCCAGGGCATTTCCACCGCAGTCGGCATGGCGCTGGCCGAGAAGATGCTGGCCGCCGAGTTCGGCAAGAAGATCGTCGACCACCATACCTACGTGCTTGCCTCCGACGGCGACCTGATGGAAGGCGTGTCGCAGGAAGCGATCGCCATGGCCGGGCACTGGAAGCTGAACAAGCTGATCGTGCTCTATGACGATAACGGAATCTCGATCGACGGCCCGACCTCGATCGCAGACTCGGTCGACCAGGTGAAGCGCTTCAAGTCGGCAGGCTGGGCCGCCGAGAAGATCGACGGCCAGGACCAGGCAGCAATCGCCGCCGCGATCACGCGTGCGAAAAAATCCAACAAGCCGACGCTGATCGCCTGCCGCACCACCATCGGCTACGGCGCGCCGCATAAGGCCGGGACCGCGAAGGCGCACGGCGAGGCGCTCGGCGCCGACGAGCTCAAGGCCGCCAAGGAAAATCTCGGCATCTCGCTCGAGCCGTTCGCGGTGCCCGACGACGTGCTCAAGGCGTGGCGTGAGGTCGGCAGCTGCGGCGCGGTCGCACGTCAGGAATGGGAAGGACGGATCAGTGAACTTGGCAGCCGCAAGCGCGCCGAGTTCGAGCGTCGCCTGCGCCATGAGCGCCCCGCGTCGCTCGCAAAGGCGCTGAAGGCGCACAAAAAGGGCCTTCTGGAAAATCCGCTCAACGTCGCGACGCGCAAATCCTCGGAAGCGGCGATCGAGGCGATCGCGGCCGCGATGCCGATGGAATTCTTGGCGGGTTCGGCCGATCTCACCGGCTCCAACAACAACAAGGCGAAGTCGGCCGTCGCCTTCTCCGCCAAGACGCCGAAGGGCCGCTTCATCCACTACGGCATCCGCGAGCACGGCATGTGCGCGGCGATGAACGGCATCTTCCTGCACGGCGGCTTCGCGCCGAACGGCGCGACCTTTCTGGTGTTCACGGACTACGCACGGCCCGCGATGCGGATTGCCGCCTTGATGGGTGCAGGCGTGGTGTATGTCATGACTCACGATTCCATCGGGCTTGGCGAAGACGGCCCGACCCATCAGCCGGTCGAGCATCTCGCAGCGCTGCGCGCGATTCCGAACATGCGCGTGTTCCGCCCCTGCGACTCCATCGAGGTCGCCGAGTGCTGGGAGCTGGCGCTGAACCGCATCGACGGTCCGACCGTGCTGGCGCTGACGCGCCAGAACCTGCCGCAGCTCCGCAGTTCCGCCAACGAGAACCCCTGCCAGTACGGCGCCTACGAGCTGGTTGCAGCCCAGGGCGAAGCCAAGGCGACGCTGTTCGCCTCGGGCTCCGAGGTCGAGATCGCGGTCGCGGCCCAAAAGCAGCTCGCGGAGCGCGGCATCGCGACGCGGGTGGTCTCGGTGCCCTCGCTGGAGCTCTTGTTAGCGCAACCAGAGGCGAAGCGTGCAGCCATCATCGGCAACGCGCCGGTCAAGGTCGCGATCGAGGCCGCAGTGCGCTGGGGCTGGGATGCCGTGATCGGCCAGGATGGTGAATTTATCGGCATGCATTCCTTCGGCGCGAGCGCGCCTGCCAAGGACCTTTTCAAGCACTTTGGAATTACCGCCGAGGCTGCAGTTAACGCTGTCCTGAAGCGCGTTTCCTGAGAGTTGAGCTTGCCGGGAAAAAGGACTACCAAACTCCCCATATGATCAAGTACCGCCCGGCCGAACCGGGCGTCCGCCCTAAAAAACCCTCGCAGGCGCGCCAGCGTTCTGCGGGATGACAACGGTCATTGAAGGAGACGAAAGATGGCAGTCCGCGTTGCAATTAACGGTTTTGGCCGCATCGGCCGCAACATCCTGCGGGCCATCGCCGAGTCCGGCCGCAAGGACGTCGAGGTGGTCGCCATCAATGATCTCGGACCGGTCGAGACCAACGCGCATCTGCTCCGCTTCGACTCCGTGCACGGCCGCTTCCCGGGAACCGTGACCGTCGATGGCGACACGATCAACCTCGGCAGCGGCAAGATCAAGGTGACCGCCGAGCGCGATCCGTCAAAGCTGCCCTGGAAGGATCTCGGCGTCGACATCGCGATGGAGTGCACCGGCATCTTCACCTCGAAGGACAAGGCCGCCTTGCATCTGACCGCTGGCGCCAAGCGCGTGCTGGTCTCCGCGCCCGCCGACGGCGCCGATGCGACGATCGTCTACGGCGTCAACCATGAGACGCTGACCAAGAATCATCTGGTCGTCTCCAACGGCTCCTGCACGACGAACTGCCTCGCGCCGGTCGCCAAGGTCCTGAACGACCTCGTCGGCATCGAGACCGGCTTCATGACCACGATCCACGCCTACACCGGCGACCAGCCGACGCTGGACACGCTGCACAAGGATCTCTACCGCGGCCGCGCCGCGGCGATGTCGATGATCCCGACCTCGACCGGTGCCGCCAAAGCGATCGGCCTCGTGCTGCCGGAGCTGAAGGGCAAGCTCGACGGTGTCGCGATCCGCGTGCCGACCCCGAACGTCTCGGTCGTCGACCTCAAGATCGTCGCCAAGCGCGCCACCGACGCCAAGGAAGTCAACGCGGCGATGAAGCGCGCCTCCGAGCAGCAGCTCAAGGGCATCCTCGGCTACACCACGGCGCCGAACGTCTCGATCGACTTCAACCACGACCCGCACTCCTCCACGTTCCACGAGGACCAGACCAAGGTGCAGAACGGCACGCTGGTGCGCGTGATGTCCTGGTACGACAACGAGTGGGGTTTTTCGAACCGCATGGCGGACACCGCCGTTGCGATGAGCAAGGTGCTCTAACGGAGGCGCGATGCTTCCTGCCTGGATCGGAATTCCTGGCGTCATGCTGCTGTTCGCATTGATCGCGTACGGCATGCGTCAGGGAGGCAAGGTAACGACCAGGCAGGAAGGCAATCCACCTGAGCGCGATGCGCCGTAACGTCGCCAGTTAACGAGTGATCAGGACATGGCCAGATTTCGCACCCTCGACGACGTCGACGTGAAGGGCAAGCGCGTGCTGCTGCGCGTCGATCTCAACGTGCCCATGGACAACGGGCGCGTCACCGACGCAACGCGACTCGAGCGCGTCGCACCGACCATCACCGAAATCTCCGACAAGGGCGGCAAGGTCATCCTGCTCGCGCATTTCGGCCGGCCGAAGGGCCGCGACGCCAAGGACTCGCTGAAGCCGGTTGCCGAAGCGCTGGCGAAGGTCGTGAAGAAGCCGGTTGCGTTTGCCGACGACTGCATCGGCGAGCCTGCGGCCAAGGCCGTAGCGGCGCTGAACGACGGCGACATCCTGTGCCTGGAGAACACCCGCTTCCACAAAGAGGAAGAGAAGAACGATCCCGCCTTCGTCGCGGAATTGGCAAAGCTCGGCGACATCTGGGTCAATGATGCCTTCTCCGCCGCGCACCGCGCCCACGCCTCGACCGAGGGCCTTGGCCGCGAGCTGCCGGCCTATGCCGGCCGCACCATGCAGGCCGAGCTGGATGCGCTGGAGAAGGCCCTGGAAGCGCCGACCAAGCCCGTCATCGCGATCATCGGCGGCGCAAAGGTCTCGACCAAGATCGACCTTCTGGAAAACCTCGTCAGCAAGGTCGATGCGCTCGTGATTGGCGGTGGCATGGCCAACACCTTCCTGCACGCCCAGGGCGTTGCGGTCGGCAAGTCGCTGGCCGAGAAGGATCTCGCCGCAACGGCGGTGCGCATCATGGAGAAGGCCGAAGCCGCGAACTGCGCCATCATCCTCCCGGTGGATGCCACTGTCGCCTATCATTTTGCCGCCAACGCACCGTCGCATGCCTATGGGCTCGATGCGATCCCGGCCGACGGCATGATCCTCGACGTTGGCCCGCAGTCGGTGGCGCGTATCCATGCCGCGATCGACGACGCGGCAACGCTGGTCTGGAACGGCCCGCTCGGGGCTTTCGAGTTGCAACCATTCGATCGAGGCACCGTGGCGGCCGCCAAGCACGCCGCCGAGCGCACCAAGGCCAAGAAGCTGATTTCGATCGCGGGCGGCGGCGACACCGTCGCGGCGCTCAACCAGGCCGGCGTCGGCTCCGATTTCACCTATGTCTCGACCGCCGGTGGCGCATTTCTTGAATGGATGGAAGGCAAGCCCCTGCCCGGCGTCGAGGTTTTGCGCACCAAGTAAGTTAGTTGGCCGGAAGGCCCAAACGGGAGAAAAACACAGATGGCTCGGATCACGTTGCGTCAATTGCTCGACCATGCTGCGGAGAACGATTACGGCGTACCGGCCTTCAACATCAACAATATGGAGCAGGCGCTGGCGATCATGGACGCGGCCAACCAGGTCGACGCGCCCGTCATCATCCAGGCCTCGCGCGGCGCGCGCTCCTACGCCAACGACGTCATGCTCAAGCACATGATGGACGCGGTGACCGAGATCTATCCGCATATTCCGGTCTGCGTGCATCTCGACCACGGCAACGAGCCCGCGACCTGCATGACCGCGATCCAGGCTGGTTTCACCTCCGTGATGATGGACGGCTCGCTGAAGGCCGATGGCAAGACCCCCGGTGATTGGGGCTACAATGTCGGCGTCACCAAGACCGTGACCGACATGGCCCATCTCGGTGGCATCTCGGTGGAGGGCGAACTCGGCGTGCTCGGCTCGCTCGAGACCGGCATGGGCGACAAGGAAGACGGCCACGGCGCCGAAGGCAAGCTGTCGCACGACCAGCTCCTGACCAACCCGGACGAAGCCGTGAAGTTCGTCAAGGAGACCCAGGTCGACGCGCTCGCGATCGCGATGGGCACTTCGCACGGCGCCTACAAGTTCACCCGCAAGCCGGACGGCGACATCCTCGCCATGAACGTGATCGAGGAGATCCACCGCAAGCTGCCGAACACGCACCTTGTGATGCACGGTTCGTCGTCGGTGCCGCAGGATCTTCAGGAGATCATCAACGCCAATGGCGGCAAGATGAAGCCGACCTGGGGCGTGCCGGTCGCCGAGATCCAGCGCGGCATCAAGAACGGCGTGCGCAAGATCAACATCGACACCGACAACCGCATGGCGATGACCGGCCAGATCCGCAAGGTCCTGAAGGACAATCCGGAGGAGTTCGATCCGCGCAAGTACCTGAAGCCGGCCATGGAAGCCATGACCAAGCTGTGCAAGCAGCGGCTCCAGGAGTTCAACACCGCGGGCCAGGCCTCCAAGATCAAGCGCGTGCTGACGACGGCTGAAATGGCCAAGCGCTATGCCAAGGGCGAGCTCAACCCGAAGATCGCGTGAGCGAGCGAACACTCCCTCCTCCGTCATTCCGGGGCGCCGCACAGCGGCGAGCCCGGAATCCATAGCCAGGGACCGGGGTTATGGATTCCGGGCCTGCGCCTACCGGCGCATCCCGGAAATGACAGCGTGCTTCGTGGCTCGACGCTCTCCCCTCCGATCCCCATTACCCTGCGACCAACGTTAACTCGGCAATTGCCCGAGAACGGTCTATTTTCGCAGGCAAGGGCAGAATCGTTTTGGGAGGACCTCTCGATGAATCTGACTGAGCTCAACAAGGTCGCACAGGCCATGGTTACGCCCGGCAAGGGCATCCTCGCCGCCGACGAATCCTCCGGCACCATCAAGAAGCGTTTTGATGCAATCGGCGTGGAATCCACCGAAGACAACCGTCGCGACTACCGCGAGATGCTGTTTCGTTCCAACGACGCCATGAGCCAGCACATCTCCGGCGTCATCCTCTATGACGAGACGATCTGGCAGAACGCGAAGGACGGCACCCCGCTGGTGAAGCTGATCGAAGCGAGCGGCGCCATTCCCGGCATCAAGGTCGACGAAGGCACGCAGGCCCTGCCGATGTGCCCGGGTGAGCTCGTCACCGTCGGCCTCGACAAGCTCGCCGAGCGCCTGAAGAAATACTATGAGCGTGGCGCGCGCTTTGCCAAATGGCGCGCGGTGATCGACATCGGCAGCGGCATCCCCTCGATGACCGCAATCGGGGTCAACGCGCATGCGCTGGCGCGTTACGCGGCGCTGTGCCAGGCCGCGCAGATCGTGCCGATCGTCGAGCCGGAGGTGCTGATGGACGGCGACCACGACATCAACCGCTGCTATGACGTGACGCTGCGCGTGCTCAACAAGACGTTCCAGGAATTGCGCGTGCAGCGCGTCGCGCTCGAAGGCATGGTGCTGAAGCCCAACATGGCAGTCTCGGGAAAGAAGTGTGCGAAGCAGGCCTCCGTTGCGGAGGTCGCGGAAAAGACCGTGCGCCTCCTCAAGGCCTGCGTGCCGGCGGCCGTGCCCGGCATCGCCTTCCTCTCCGGCGGCCAGTCGGACGAGGAGGCAACCGCGCATCTCGATGCCATGAACAGGCTCGGGCCGCTGCCGTGGCGGCTGACCTTCTCCTATGGCCGCGCGCTTCAGGCCGCGCCGCAGAAGGCCTGGTCTGGCAAGGCGGAAAACGTCGCGACCGGTCAAAAGGCCTTCGCCCATCGCGCGCGGATGAACGCACTCGCCAGCCGCGGCGAATGGGACAGCGGCCTCGAAAAGAAGGCGGCCTAGACTTGTCGAACAATTCTGCTCCCGCGCGCCCGGCGCCGCGGCTCTATCTCGCGACGCCGCTCGTCGACGATCCCGCTTCGCTCCTGGGCGAGCTGCCCGACCTGCTCGCCGCCGCCGACGTCGCTGCCGTGCTGGTGCGGCTGAAGGAAACTGATCAACGCACGATGATCTCGCGGGTGAAGGCGCTGGCGCCGGTCGTGCAGAAGGCCGGCGCTGCGCTGCTCGTCGATGGCCATGTCGAGCTGGTCGCGCGCGGCGGCGCCGATGGCGCGCATCTGATCGGCATCGCCGCACTCGAAGAAGCCATGCCATCCCTGAAGCCCGACCGCATCGCCGGCGTCGGCGGGCTCGCCACTCGCCATGATTCCATGAGTGCAGGCGAGATGGGCGCAGATTACGTGCTGTTCGGCGAACCGGACGCAACGGGCCAGCGGCCCTCAGTGCAAGCGGTCGCGGAGCGGCTGGACTGGTGGGCCGAGCTGTTCGAGCCGCCCTGCGTCGGCTTTGCCATCTCATTGGCGGAAGCCTTCGAGTTCGCCGCCGCAGGTGCCGATTTCGTGCTGGTTGGCGATTTCATCTGGGCCGATCCTCGCGGGCCGAAGGCTGCGCTCGTCGATGCGGAAGCCGCGATCAAGAAGGCCTATGCGGATGCGCCCGCGGACCGGGGGCGTGGCTAGCAGCCAATCATGAAGCCCCTGGTCTCTACATCGTTCCTGGCTCTTTTGCTCCTCGCCGCGCCTGCGGCCGCACAGCTCTCGCTGACGCCGCCGGCGGCAACGCCGAGCCCTGCGCCCGAGAAGCCCAAAGAAAATCCCAAGGAAAAATCTGCGGCGAAGCCGCACGCACTCACCAAGAAGAAGGAGGCAGCGCCCGCGCCGAAGCCCTCGGCCTCGCCGAGCCCGCCGCCGGCCGCGACCGTGATCCCGGCGCCGCCGACCGACAATTCCAATGCCGACCTGGTGTACGGCGCCTATCAGCGCGGCCAGTACAAGACCGCCTTCGATCTTGCCACCCCGCGCGCGCAAGCCGGGGATCCCAAGGCGATGACCATGCTGGGCCAGCTCTATTCCAACGCCCTCGGCATCAAGCGCGACTATGTCAAGGCCGCCGAATGGTACCAACGCGCGTCGGATGCCGGCGACCGCGAGGCGATGTTCGAACTCGCAATGCTGCGCATGGCCGGACGCGGCAGCCCGGTCGACAAGGGCGATGCGGTCAAGCTGCTCGCCTCCGCCGCCAAGCTCGGCGAGCCCAAGGCCGCTTATAATCTCGCGCTGCTCTATCTCGACGGGCAGACGCTGCCGCAGGACGTCAGGCGCTCGGCCGAGCTGCTGCGCCAGGCCGCGGATGCAGGGCTACCCGAGGCGCAATACGCGCTCGCAACCTTCTACAAGGAAGGCACAGGCGTGCCGAAGGACATCGAGCGGGCCGTGCGGCTTTTGCAGGCGGCCTCGCTCGCCGACAATGTCGATGCCGAGCTCGAATATGCGATCGCGCTGTTCAACGGCACAGGCACGCCGAAGAACCAGCCCGCGGCAGTGGCGTTGCTTCGCAAGGCCGCCCGGCAAAACAGTCCGATCGCGCAGAACCGGCTGGCCTGGGTGCTGGTCAACGGCATGGGCACGCCGGCCGACAAGATCGAGGGCTTCAAATGGCACCTGGTTGCCAAGACGGCCGGCAAGGGGGATCCCGATCTCGACAAGCAATTGGCCGATTTGCCCCCGGAGGACCGGGCCAAGGCCGATGCCGCCGCCAAGAAATGGCTCGGGACCAAATGACTTGACGCCAGCCCGGCCGCAGGGCACCCAGTCCCCAAAATCCGGCGGCTTCCAGCCGAATTCCCGCAAATCAAGACTGATCTCATGCTGTATTCCGCAACTATCAATGTCATGGTCAAAGCTGCGCGCCGCGCCGGCCGCAGCCTCAAGCGCGATCTCGGCGAGATCGAGCACTTGCAGGTCTCGCTGAAGGGCCCTGCGAATTTCGTCTCGCTCGCCGACAAGCGCGCCGAAGAGATCCTCTACCAGGACCTCGCCAAGGCCCGCCCTGGCTATGGCTTCATCGGCGAGGAAGGCGGCACGCGAGAAGGCAGCGACAAGAGCCACACCTGGATCGTCGATCCCCTGGACGGCACCACCAACTTCCTGCACGGCATCCCGCAATTCGCGATCTCGATTGGGCTGGCGCGCGAGGGCACGGTGATCGCGGGCGTGATCTACAACCCCGCCAATGACGAGCTCTACATCGCCGAGCGCGGCAAGGGCGCCTTCCTCAACGACCAGCGCCTGCGGGTGGCCGGCCGCCGCCAGCTCAACGAATGCGTTATCGCCTGCGGCCTGCCGCATATCGGCCGCGGCGACCACGAATCCTTCCGCCGCGAGATGACCGCGATCCAGGACCAGGTCGCAGGCCTGCGCCGCTTCGGCGCCGCCTCCCTCGACCTCGCCTTCGTCGCCGCCGGCCGCCTCGACGGCTACTGGGAGCGCAACTTGCATTCCTGGGACATCGCCGCCGGCATGATCATGGTGCGCGAAGCCGGCGGCACCGTCAGCGACATCGCAACCCCAGGCGATGCGCTGGTGACCGGCCACGTCGTGTGCGGCAACGAGTTCGTGCACGGCGAGCTGGTGAAGATTTTGCGGAAGTCGGCCGGGTAGGCAGAACGCTGCACCGCCCTCTCCGCTGTCATCATCCGCGAAAGCGGATGATCAAGTATTTCAGAGACGTTCGTTGGATACGCATACGCCGCGGCGTACTGGATGCCCCCGCTTTCGCGAGGGCATGACGCCGTACTTTATGGCTTCACGGGAGACGGCGGCCCGTACGCTTCAGCTTTCCCCTTCACCACCTTCTCCCGATCCCCCGCCAGCACGCGCTGCACGGAGACGAAGAACACCGGCACCATCAATAGTGCCAGGATGACCACCGCGATCATGCCGCCCATCACGACGGTGCCGAGCGATTGCTGGCTGGCACCGCCGGCACCATGCGCGATCGCCATCGGCAGCACGCCGCAGATGAAGGCAAGGCCGGTCATCAGGATCGGGCGGAAGCGCAGCCGGCAGGCCTCGATGGTCGCTTCCACCAGTGGCTTGCCTTCTTTCCGCAGGTCCTTCGCGAACTCGATGATCAGGATCGCATCCTTCGCCGCAAGGCCGATGATGGTGATGAGGCCGACGGTGAAATAGACGTCGTTCGGCAAGCCGCGCAGCATCGCCGCGATCACGGCGCCGGTGACGCCGAGCGGCACGGTCAGGAGCACCGCGAGCGGAATGGTCCAGCTCTCATAGAGCGCGGCCAGACACAGGAACACCACGAACACCGACAGCGCGAGCAGGAACGGCGCCTGCGAGCCCGACAGCTTTTCCTGCAGTGACTGCCCGGTCCATTCATAGCCGAAGCCGCGCGGCAATTTGCCGGCGAGCCGCTCCATCTCGGCGATCGCATCGCCCGAGGTGAAGCCGGGCTTCGCCTCGCCCGAGATGCGTACCGCCGGGTAGTAGTTGAAGCCCGCGATCTGCGTCGGCCCGCGCGACCATTCGACCGTCGCGAAGGAGGAGAACGGCACGAGCTGGCCACGACTGTTCTTGACGTTGTAGTTGAGGATGTCCTCTGTCTTCATGCGGTCGCGCGCGTCGGCCTGCACCACGACGCGCTGCATGCGGCCGCGGTTCGGGAAATCGTTGATGTAGTTCGAGCCGAGATTGGTCGAGATGGTGTTGTTGATGTCCTCGAAGGTGACACCGAACGCGCCGGCCTTCTCGCGGTCGATCACGAGATTGACCACGCCCGCCTCGGGTAGACCCTCGACATAGACCTTTTGCAGCACGGGGCTCGCATTGGCCTCCGCGATGAGCTGGTCGGCGGCGCGCATCAGGGCCGGATAGCCCTTCTGGCCGCGGTCCTGGAGGCGGAACGAGAAGCCCGAGGAGTTGCCGAGATTGTCGATCGGCGGCGGCTGGAGCGCCGAGATCTTGGCGTCGCGGATCGAGGACAGGTCGCGGTTGATGTCTGAGACGATCGCGGCGGCAGACTCCTTGGGGCCGCGCTCCGACCAGTCCTTCAGCGTGATGAAGGCCTGCGCGGTGTTCATGCCCTGGCCGGAGAAGCTGAAGCCGGTGAGGAAGGTGACGTCCTTCACGCCGGGGCGCATCGCGAGATATTTTTCGACCTTCTCGATCACGGCCTCGGTGCGGGCATAGGACGAATCCGACGGCGCCTGCACGTCGGTGGTGACAAAGCCCTGGTCGTCGACGGGGAGGAAGCCGCCGGGCAGGTTGACGAAGGCCCAGGACAGGCCGACGAGCAGCGCGGCATAGACCAGCATCAGCCGTCCCGTGCGCTTCAGCGAGAAGCCGACGGTGCGGGAATAGCCCTCCTTGCCGCCTTCGAGCATTCGGTTGAACCAGCCAAAGAGGCCCTTCTTGGCATGGCCATGACCGGCCGCGACAGGCTTGAGCAGCGTCGCGCACAGCGCCGGCGTCAGCGAGAGCGCGAGGAACGCCGAAAAGCCGATCGCGGCGACCATCGTGACCGAGAACTGGCGGTAGATGATGCCGACCGAACCAGGGAAGAACGCCATAGGCACGAACACGGCCATCAGCACCAGCGTGATGCCGATGATCGCGCCGGTGATTTGCGACATCGCCTTGCGCGTTGCTTCCTTCGGCGGCAGGCCTTCCTCCGCCATGATGCGCTCGACGTTCTCGACCACGACGATGGCATCGTCGACGAGGATGCCGACCGCGAGCACCATGCCGAACATCGAGAGCATGTTGATGGAGTAGCCGGCGAGCAGCAGCGTGGTACAGGCGCCCAGCAGTGCCACCGGCACCACGATGGTCGGAATGATGGTGTAACGGATGTTCTGCAAGAACAAGAACATCACCACGAAGACCAGCACCACGGCCTCGACCAGCGTCGACAGCACCTTCTTGATCGAGGCCTCGACGACAGGCGTGATGTTGTAGGGAATTTCGTAACTGATATTGGCCGGGAAGAAGCGCGACAGCTCCTTCATCTTGGCCTCGACCGCACTCGCAGTCGCCAGCGCATTGCCGGTCGGCGACAGCAGTACCGAGAGGCCCGCGGTCGGCTTGCCGTTGAGGCGGGTGTTGAACTGATAGCTGAGGCCGCCGACCTCGACCCGCGCGACATCGCGCAGCCGAACTGTCGAGCCATCGGGGTTGGCGCGCAGGATGATGGCGCCGAATTCGTCCGGCGAGGAGAGCTGGCCCTTGACCAGCACCAGCGCGGAGATGCGCTGGTCGGCCGTCGACGGTTCGGCACCGATGCTGCCGGAGGCCACCTGCGCGTTCTGCGCGCTGATCGCCTTGTTGACGTCATCCGCCGTCAGCCCATAGCCGACGAGTTTTGCCGGATCGACCCAGACGCGCAGCGAGCGCTCGGTCGAATAGAGCGTGGCGCGGCCCACGCCGGGGATGCGGCGAATCTCGCCGAGCACGTTGCGGATCATGAAGTCGCCGAGCCCGACCTCATCGAGGCTGCCATCGGTCGAGTTCAGCGTGATGATCTGGAGCACCGCGCTGGACGCTTCCTCGATCAATATGCCCTGCTGGATCACCGCACGCGGCAGACGCGCCTCGACGCGCTTGATGCGGTTCTGCACCTCGACCGAGGCAGCACCGGTATCGGTGCCCGGCACGAAATTGGCGATGATCTCGACCTGGCCGAGCGAGTCGCTCGTGGATTCGAAATTCAGAATGCCGGATGCGCCGTTGAGCTCCTCCTCTATCAGCCGCGTGACGCTGTTGTAGAGGTTTTCCGGCGAGGCACCGGGATAGCTGGTCGAGATCGAGATCGAGGGCGGCGCGATGATCGGGTATTGCGCGACCGGCAATAGCGGGATCGAGATCGCGCCGATCAAGCAGATGAACAGTGCGACCACCCAGGCGAAGATCGGCCTGTCGATGAAGAAGCTTGGCATGGCGCGTTACCGCAAGGCCCGAGCGTGCTGGGCATCCGCCGTCGCATCGGCCTCGGCCCAGGACTGCGGCTTGACCTTGTCGCCGGCGGCGAACTTCTGGAAACCTTCGACCACGACCTTGTCGCCGGCCTTCAATCCGTCGGTGACGAACCAGATGCCGTCCTGCACCGAGCCGGTGCGCACCGGCTGCACCGCGATGCGGTTGTCGTCCTTGACGACGAACACCTCGCTGCCGCCGCCGCCATTGCGCTGGATCGCCTGCTGCGGCACCGCGATCGCATCGGAGTCAATGCCCTGATCGATGCGGACGCGGACATACATGCCCGGCAGCAATTCGCGCTTGGGATTGCGGAACTCGCCGCGCAGCGTCACCTGGCCGGTATGGGCGTCGACCTTGGCGTCGGAGAACAAGAGCTTGCCGTCGAGCGAATAGGTCGTGTTGTCGTCGAGCACGAGGCGGACTTTCGCGGCATCCGCCGCGATGCGATCGAGGTCGCCGTTCTCGAAGGCGCGGCGAAGCTGGTTCATCTCGGTGACCGACTGGGTGAAGTCGGCATAGATCGGATCGAGCTGCTGGACGGTGGCGAGATTGGTCTCGTTCTGCACCACGAGCGCGCCTTCGCTGACGATCGCAGCTCCAACGACGCCATCGATCGGCGCGCGCACAGTGGCGTAGTCGAGGTTCAGCCTGGCGCGCGCGAGCTCGGCCTTGCGGCCCTCGACTTCGGCCTGGGCCTGGCGCTCGGCGGCGATCGTCTTCTCGTTCTCGGCTTCCGGCGCGGCACGCTGACTGGTGAGCGTGGCGATACGGCGCGCCTGCTGCTGCGCCTGCATCAGGGCGGCCTCGGCCTTGGCGAGCCCGGCCTCGTTCGCCATCACCTCGACCTCGAACGGCCGCGGATCGATACGATAGAGCGCGTCTCCCGCCTTCACCTCGCTGCCCTGGCGGAACAGGCGCTCGACGACGATGCCGGAGACGCGCGGCCGCACTTCGGCGACGCGCGTCGGCGCGATGCGGCCGGGCAGCTCACGCACCACGGCGCGCGCTTGCTGCTTGACGACGACGATGCTGACATCGGGTTCGGAAGGCTGAACGGCGGAGACCGCGGAGCTGGATTCATCACAGCCCGCAAGCAGCGGCGCAAGGGCCGCGAGCATCATTGCAACGCATGCCGATCGCGCTCGAAGTCCTGACATGAAGTGGGGTGCCCCGATGTTGTTGAACTAAGCGGCACGCACGAAACGATTCCGCGCGGCCGGCCCGGTCAAAATAGAATGCGCGTGCTGCGACGCAACGCATGCTGCGGGCGGCTCAATGTCACACGCGCTAGGGCGCTGAGTTCGCGGTCGTTTTCAGAGCTCACTGGATTGTGAGTCCGCCTCCATGGTAATCGACTGCGACAGAACATCGCAAGGGATGAGCCCGGGCGTGCACCGATAAGGATGTAGATCGGCTTCTGACGGCTGAGTGGACATCTCGCGATCATTGCCGCTTGTGCCCTGAACGGACGCAACAGTTGTAGAACAACTGGACGCCATGCGGTCCGACGCGATCGCCCCCTAACTCCTGCCGTACTGGTCTTGATCGTAGGCCTGCAGGATGCGGACAAAATCGGCCATGCTGGATCGATCCCGATTGTCGGCCATCGCCGCAACCTGGGTATGGGACGCGGGCTGGCTCCCTTGCCAGAACCGCATGAGGAGGTCGGCGATGTTTCTCATGGCGCACTCTCCGCAACCAACTGTGGCAGTAGACACCAATTACTGGAGCTGCGGCTCGATCGAGGGAAAGGGCGGCGGGCGTTACGCCGCCGACCTTGTCCTGCAACTGCCTGCTCGCGGGGCCGGTTCCGTTGCTTTCCACTCTGCATTCGTTAGGTAGCACCGGGCACTCGGTTGATGCCATTGCGCACAGGTATGAAGTGAACGTGCTGAGGTACGGTCGGGCTAGTGACTCGGTATAACTCGACCAGACGACGGTTTAGCCCAAGGGTTTTTATCCCAAGGGTTCTAATCCCAAGGGGTCTAGCCCCAAGGGTTCGATCGGCATCGATATCCTCGAAGGTTGCTGGACCTTGTCGACGAGATGATCGAAATCCGCCCTGTCAGCGCTCAGCCGCAAAGCTTTGGCACGTCAACGTGCAGAGGAACAGCACCTGATCGAGGTGGCGCCCCGGATAGAGAAGGCGATCGAGGAAACCGTCAGCGTTTAGTCGCGCTCAAGCAACGTCAGCCTGCGGACTCGCCTCCTCCTCGTCGGTAAGGGCATCGAGATCGATGATCTGTGGATCGTCCCAAGATGTCTCGTCCTGCCCCGCGCCGCTGCCATGAACGTGCATCAGGGTCTGCACGCGCCTCGCATTGAGATAATCCACATGCTGGTGCCGCAGTGCGATCGGCAGCAGCGTCTTCGGCAGCTCGACCAGCGCGAAGGCAGGCGCTTTGCGCGACTCGCCGCCCTCCTGCCACTTGAGCGGATTGAGCGTGTAGATCAATTGCCGCTCGACCTCCGGAGGCTGCGAGCACGTGGCGGCGGGCGGCGGCGGCGCGGTATTGACGTTGCCCACCCGTGTGCGCGCTGCCAGTGTCCTGAGCTCCCAGCGGACCAGGTCCGCGGCCGACAGCACCTCGCGACGCACGTCGTCCACGCTGGCCGAGAAGCGCGTCGCCTCCGCCACCGTCACTGCACCCTTGGCGACGGCGTCGACCAGCGCGGCTGCGCCCGAAGCAAATCCCGGGACGGCCAGATCGATCGCCGCCGCAAGCGCCTCGATACGATCCGCAAGCAATTCGCGGTCGCGCTGCGCTATGGCGCCGGCCAGCGCACGCTCGGTTGCGACGATCTGTTCGTTGCTTTCTCCGAGGGCCGCGCGCGCTGTCTTGACCCGATCCTCAACCGAGCGCAGCTCGGCCTCCGCGCGCGCGAGCTTGGCATGGCCGGCACCAGCCATCGCCAGCCGCTCGGCAGCGGCGCGTGTTTCCGCAAGCACGGATTCGGCAAGACCAAGCTGGTCGGCCAGTTTTTGCCGCTCCGCCTGCCTGCTCTTCAGTGCGCTCTCGAAGCGCTCAACCGGGCCGAGCTCACGCTTGAAGAATGCCATGGCAATATCCTCACGTATCGCGATCCTCTACCGAATCAGCTGACATATCCAATCCGCGAGCCGTAGTTGGAAATTTCGATAAGATTGCGGCTTCGCCGAAAGCGCGAGACTCACCTGATTCGTGAGCCTGCCTCCCGTGCAGAAGAAGATAGCCGCCAGCGCGTTAACAATCCGTTAACCATCGCGGCCTAGCCTGTCGTCATCAGCGCACACCCCTGCCCGGTCCAGTCCCAGGAGGACAACCGATGCCTATTGAGACGCTGACATATGCCGCACTTGGTTCCCGGCTCAAGATCTCGCCATTGGCCGCTCGTTCGCTTGCCAAGCGGCGCCGCTTGCCGTGCTCACTTTCAGATAATGGAAAGGCATTGGTCAGCGTTGATCTCGCTGAAATACGGCACGCGCCCCGACGACCCGGAAGTCGGCAAACAGGCGACCTCGCGCTGCAAGCAGAAAAGATCCTGGCACTGCAGGCGGAGGTCGCGCGGCTCGAAGCAACAGCAGCCAGTCATCGGGCGGATTTCGAGCGAGAGCGAGAGCGCGCCGATCGCCTGACAACTGAACTGCTGCAGGCGACTGCCGAGGCGACGGCGGCCAAGGAGGCGGCGGCGCGACTTGAAGGCTCGCTGCGAACCGGCGGCCGACCCGGTAGTCCAATCGACGGCCACGGACAAGCCACATCCCGGCTGGGGCATCTCCTTGCCGACTTGGTGGAAGCCGACCGCAGAGCATGCAAGTAGCCATCCCGGCTCTCACATTCTCCAACTCGTCGAAGTAAGCGTGAGGCAAAAATGACTGACATCAGCGATCTGCGCGAGCTGAAAGCACGCATTGTCGTTTTCGGGGTCGGCGGCGCCGGCGGCAATGCGGTCAACAACATGATCGCAGCCGGGTTACAAGGCGTCGACTTCATCGTCGCCAATACCGACGCGCAGGCGCTCACCATGTCGAAGGCCAAGCGCGTCATCCAGATGGGCACCCAAGTGACTAAAGGCCTTGGCGCCGGCTCACAGCCCGAAATTGGGCGCGCCGCAGCCGAAGAGGTGATCGACGCGATCCGCGATCATTTGAAGGGCGCACACATGGTGTTCGTTACTGCCGGCATGGGCGGCGGTACCGGCACCGGGGCAGCGTCTGTCATCGCCAGAACCGCGCGCGAGCTTGGCATTCTCACCATTGGCGTGGTTACCAAGCCATTCCACTTCGAGGGCCAGCGCCGCATGCGCCTTGCCGAAGCAGGCATCGCGGATCTCCTGACAGCGGTGGACACCCTGCTGATCATCCCCAACCAGAACTTGTTCAGGGTGGCCAACGAGAAGACCACATTCGCGTCCGCTTTTGCCCTGGCCGATCAGGTGCTCTATTCGGGTGTTGCCTGCATCAGCGACCTCATCGTCAAGGAAGGTCTGATCAATCTCGATTTTGCCGACGTTCTCTCCATCATGCACGAGAAGGGCAAAGCCATGATGGGCAGGGGCGAGGCCTCGGGCGCAAAGCGCGTGCTCAACGCCGCCGTGGCCGCGATTTCCAATCCATTGATCGAGGACCCGTCGATCAAGCGAGCCAGTGGCCTCATCATCTCGATCACCGGCGGCAAGGACCTGACACTCTTCGAGGTCGACGAAGCTGCCAGCCGCATTCGCGAGGAGGCTGACCAGGACGCCAACATCATCGTCGGCGCCACTTTTGATGAGCGCTTGGACGGTATAGTCCGAGTCTCGGTGGTGGCGACCGGCATCGATAATCTTGGGCCGGCACGCCAGGTGCAACAAGCGCAAAGCTCAATCGCCGAACTCGCCGCCAGGCTGGGCAATGACGGCCGTCGCCTCGCCGACCGGATCGAGCACGGCGAACCGGCGCCGCCATTGGAGAGCCCGCCGCCCCCGCCGGCGACCCGCCGCCCCGAGGAAAGTCCCGCAAAGCCGATTTCGGAATATGCGCGGAATGCGGCGCCGCGGGGCCTCGATCCGTACGGCCGTTCCCCTACAGCACGCAATTGGATCGAGGAAGACGTTCTCGATATCCCGGCCTTCCTGCGCCGCAAGGCCAACTGAAGCGTCGCAAGAACCGAGGTAACTCGTCTCCAGGTGCTGGAAAATAAACCGGTGCGAGGCGACCTCTAGAGGTCTAACGTCAAAGTTGCGCGCGAACAGGACCCGGCTGTCCGGCTCGGCCGGCACCGCTCTCGCGCAGCGTGAGATTGTCTTTGTCTTGAGGCGGAGGACACTCCATGCCGAGAAAAGAAATTCTCGACCAGATCCAGAAGTACATCCACCCGTTCCGCATTGCCAACGGCAAGGGCTTTCAGCTGAAGGACTTCGACCCCGGCGACACGCGCGGTCTGAATATGGAAAAGGGCGAAGCTGCCGAGCTTCTTCAGCGGGGCACTCGATGGCTCGCGGAAGAACAGGACATGCTTTACGCCCAGGACCGCTGGTCGCTGCTGCTGGTGTTCCAGGCCATGGATGCGGCCGGCAAAGACAGCACCATCAAGCACGTCATGTCGGGGGTGAATCCGCAGGGCTGCCAGGTCTTTTCGTTCAAGCAACCCTCACAAGAGGATCTCGCACACGACTTCATGTGGCGCTACGTCACGCGTCTGCCGGAGCGTGGGCGGATCGGAATCTTCAATCGTTCCTATTACGAGGAGGTCCTCGTTGTGCGCGTTCACGAAGAGATCTTGAAGCGGCAGAGGTTGCCACCGTCGTTCGTGGGCAACCGTATCTGGAACGAACGGCTGGCCGACATCGCGCACTTCGAGGACTACCTGACCCGGCAGGGCACGGTCATCCTCAAGTTCTTCCTGCATCTCTCGCGCGAAGAGCAGAAAAAGCGCTTCATGAAGCGCCTCGACAATCCGGAGAAGAACTGGAAGTTCTCGGCATCGGATGTTCACGCGCGCAAGTACTGGCGGAACTATATGGGCTCGTACGAAGCGGCAATCGCGGCCACCGCATCGGAGCAAGCGCCGTGGTACGTGGTGCCAGCCGACAACAGGTGGTTCACCCGTCTTGTCGTCGCCGCGGCAATCGTGGAGGCAGTGGAGAAGCTCGATCTCGCATATCCGAAGGTAAGCCCTGAGCAGAAAAAGGAGCTGGCCGCGGCTCGCGCGGAACTTGCGCGTGAAGCTTGACGTCCGAGGCTCGAGACGAGCCGTCTCATGCGCCTGCTTCCGCGGCGACAACAACCTTTCGCAGGGAGCTTGACGAGCGAATGACAAGCTTTTCTGCCTCCACCACGAGGAAGAACAGCAATCCGCCCGCGACAAGCCAGGGCCACACCCAAGCCGGGATAGGTTCGTTGCCAAACATCGCCTGAACCGGTGGTACATAGGTGAAAATCAGTTGCAGGATCACGACGGCAGCGATGCCGAGCGGCAAGTACGTGTTGCCCGTGTGCGCCCTCACGGAGAGCGACGAATCGAGCAGGTAACGGCTATTCAGCAAATAGAAGACCTGGCCGATTGTGATCGCATTGACGGCTACCGTTCGGGCAAGCGCGTCCGATGCGCCGTGCCCTTTCATCCAGAAGAACGCCAGCAAGGTGTAAGCAAGGAGCGCCAGGCCGACGAAGATGATCCGCCAAATCCCGAAGCCGGTCACGATCGGGCGGTCTACTGCGCGCGGGGGCCGTCGCATCACATCGATCTCGTGCGGCTCGAAGGAGATGACCAGGCCGAGTGCGACCGACGTGACCATATTGACCCAGAGCACTTGCGGAGCCGTGATCGGCATGGTGAACCCGACAAAGATCGCCACCGCAATGACCAGCGCCTGCGCGACGTTGGTCGGCAGCATGAATAGCATGGCCTTCTCGATGTTGTTGTAGACGGTGCGCCCTTCCTTTACCGCCGCCGAGATCGAGGCGAAATTATCGTCGGCCAGGATCATTTCGGCAGCTTCCTTCGTGACCTCGGTGCCTTTGATACCCATCGCGACCCCGATGTCGGCTTTCTTGAGAGACGGCGCGTCGTTCACACCGTCACCCGTCATCGCCACGATTTGATTGTTGGCCTGGATCGCTTTCACCAGGCGCAGCTTGTGTTCGGGACTGGCGCGCGCGAAGACGTCGACGGCGCGAACGCGTTCCTGCAGCGTCGCGGTGTCCATGTCCTCGATTTCGGCGCCCGTGATCGCGGTCTTTCCGTCGCCGAGGCCAAGCATCTTGGCGATCGCCGCAGCGGTGATCTTGTGATCGCCGGTGATCATGGTGACGCGGATGCCACCACCTTGGCACTCCTTCACGGCTTCGATGGCCTCCTTGCGCGGCGGATCCAGGAGGCCGATCAGGCCGAGCAAGACGAGCGTCCTTGGCAGATCGGCCGCGGTCAGACCGCCAGCCTTCACATTCGGGTTCTGGAGCCACGCGAAGGCCAGCACACGCTCGCCTTGAGCCGCAAGCCTGTCCGATTGTTTCGAGAAGTGATTGCGGTCGAGCGGGCTCGACTGGCCATCGTCGGTCTGCTGGCGATCGCAGTGTTCAAGAATGACCTCCGGGGCGCCCTTGACGAGCAGGACTTGCTCGCCGTTCGCATCTTTCTGGAGGGTCGCCATGAACTTGTGCTCGGATTCAAACGGAATGGCGTCGATACGCGGAGATGCAGCCTGCTCGCGCTGCCGATCCATGCCGAGCTTTGCCGCGAACGGATAGAGCGCGCCCTCGGTCGGATCGCCCTCCACCTTCCAGGTCCCCTCCTCCTGGAACAGCTCCGCATCGTTGCAGAGCAGTGACACTCGCCCCATCAGCGCGAGGACCGGATCCTTGCCGGCGGGCTGTCCGTCCTTTTTGATTTCTCCCACGGGAGAATAGCCATCGCCGGTGACCTGATACGCCGAGTCGGCTGTAACGGCGGACACCACCATCATCTCCATGAGCGTCAGCGTACCCGTCTTGTCCGAGCAGATTCGTGACACGGAGCCGAGCGTCTCGACCGCGGGCAACCGCCGGATAATCGCGTTGCGCTGCGCCATGCGCTGGACGCCGATGGCCAGGGTGATCGTGATGAGTGCAGGTAGTCCTTCCGGGATGAGCGATACGGCGATGCCGACGACGGCCTGGAAGAGCTCGACAAAGTCGATCCCTTTCACCCACTTGCCGTAGGCGAAGATCAGGACGCTGATCACCCCGATAGCCGCGCTGATGGCGTAGCCAAATTTCTTGATCTGGCGCAGCAGCGGAGTTTCGAGCGGGCTGACGTCGGCGAGCAACTGGTTGATGCGGCCGAGTTCGGTCTGAGTTCCGGTCGCGACGACCACTCCGGTTGCGCGACCGGATACGACCATGGTGCCGGAAAATGCCATGTTCTCGCGATCGCCGACCGTCGCGTTCGCAGGCACCGCGTCGACGCTTTTTTCTGCCGGCACCGATTCACCAGTGAGGGCCGCCTCTTCGGTCCGCAGGTTCTTTGTCTCGAACAGTCGTAGATCCGCTGGAATCTTGTCGCCCGACTCCAGGAGCACGACGTCCCCCGGGACAAGCTGCTCCGCGGGAATCATGCGGGTTTCCCCACCGCGCACCGCCCTGGCCTCGGCGGTCAGCATATTGCGGATGGAATCCAGTGCCTTCTCGGCCTTGCCCTCCTGAATGAACCCGAGGAGCGCGTTGAGAACGACCACGCCAAAGATGATCGCCGCGTCGACCCACAGGTTCAGCATCAACTTGGTGAACCCTGCGGCGAGCAGCACATAGACCAGGATGTTGTTGAATTGTGCGAGAAGTCTCGCAAACGAGCCGCGTTTCCTCCCTTCGGGCAAGCGATTCTGACCGTATTTCTGAAGTCGGACAGCGGCCTCAGCCGGAGCAAGCCCTTTCTCGCAACTGGTCGCAAGTCGCTCCACGACCTCATGCTGAGGTATCGCGTGCCAGGGCGCCGCCTCGTTGGTCGTGTTCGCATTCGCTGCTGCGCGCATGCCGTTCTGCCTATCGGCCGACGTCTAAAACCGGTCTAGTTCGCTCAACGCGTCGACATCTGACATTTCCTTCGAAGTCCCAATGACATGAGTTGAGATCCACAAGGCCCTTGATCTGAATCAAGGGACTGACGGCCGTTGGAAGACCGATTTCAATCCGGAGAATCCCTCACTCAGCTCGGGGCTTCGCAGTATGGTTTGACGAGCCTGGGAGCGAACGTTGGTCGAGAGCTTGCGCATGCGCGACGGTCTGGCGCGAGGCTTCATGCGGACGCTCCGGGCGGCAATGGAAAGAATGCGCCGGTTCGCACCCGTGGGCGCGGCAGAGCTCGCCGGGTGCGCGCCGGAGACCGGCCAACGAAGACTGCCGGCGCCGACAAGGCCGGCCGAAAAAGCCCGGATGATGTCGACCGGGCCACTGGTCCACTCCCGCACCACCCAGGCGAACGTCACCGGAATCGCAGGCGAGAGCGACGCGTCCCGAGATAGGTCGTCATGCAAAAAATCCGACTTTCAGTCTTCGGGAACGCCGGAGTTTTACAAAATGCCAAAGCCTCAAAGCCCCGGTTTCAGCTTTAGGTTCCCTGCTTACCCCTGAAATCGGCCCCTTCCCGCTTTTTTTGGGCTGGCTCTGTGCCATAGTGCTGGCCGTAATTTGGGTTTCGCAACGGATGACATCGGCCATGAAGCCTGGCACTTCGCCCCGCTCCCCCATGGACAACGACTACATCAAACTGTCCTCCCCCAGCGTGTTCCTGGTGCGGATGCTGGTGTTTCTGGTGCTCTGCTCGCTGGTCGGGGTCGTGCTCTACAAGCAGATCATCACCGCGTTCTTCGCCAATCCCGGGCTGAACGCCCTGATCGGCGGCGTGCTGTTCATCGGCATCATCCTGGCGTTCCGGCAGGTGATTCGGCTCTATCCCGAGGTCTCCTGGGTCAACAATTTCCGCATCGCGGATCCCGGCCTTGCGCCGTCGCGCCATCCGAGACTGCTGGCCCCGATGGCGGCGATCCTCGGCGGCGAGCGGTCTGGGCGCATGAGCATCACCCAGCAGACCATGCGGCACCTGCTCGATTCGATCGCGACCCGCCTGGACGAGGCCCGCGACATCTCCCGCTATATGACCGGATTGCTGGTCTTCCTCGGCCTGCTCGGCACCTTCTGGGGCCTGATCGAGACCGTTGGCTCGGTCGGCAAGGTGATCGACGGTTTGAAGGTCGGCGGCGACGCCGGTGCTCTCTTCGATACCCTGAAGGAAGGCCTCGCCGCCCCGCTCGGCGGCATGGGTATCTCGTTCTCCAGCTCGCTGTTCGGCCTCGCCGGTTCGCTGATCCTCGGCTTCCTCGACCTGCAATCGAGCCAGGCGCAGAACCGCTTCTACACCGACCTCGAAGACTGGCTCGCCACCACCGTGCGCGAGTATAGCAGCGGCGAGGCCGTGGCTGTCGCCAGCGGCGGCGGTGTGGCATCCGGCGAGCTCCAGGCAGCGGTGGAACGGCTGCGCTCGGTGCTCGAGGAAGGCAGCGGCAGCCGCGGCACGACCGCGGCGATGGCGAGCCTTGCCGAGGCGATCCAGGCGCTGGTCTCGCATATGCGCACCGAGCAGCAGATGATCCGCGAATGGGCCGACGGCCAAGGCGAGCAAAATCGTGAGATCCGCCGCCTGCTCGAGCGCCTCGCGCGCCAGCCGGAGAAAAGTTGAAACGGTCTGGTGCCCCGTTCGAGACGCAGCATGAAATGATGCGTCGCTGAGCCGGGACACAGCGTTACTTGAGATGTGGGTCCCGGCTCTGCGGAGCAGCGTTGCACGCGCTACCCGCGCCCGGGACACGAAAGCGGAGTAATTCGAATGGCTCTTGCACGCGCCCGCCGCAGCGAAGGCCCCTTCAACTACTGGCCCGGCTTCGTCGACGCACTGTCGACGCTGGTGCTGTCGATCGTGTTCCTGCTCTCGGTCTTCCTGGTCGTGCAGTTCTTCCTGTCGCAGGAGGTCACCGGCAAGGACAAGGCGCTGGAGCAGCTCAATGCCAAGATCGCCCAGCTCAACGAGCTGCTGTCGCTGGAAAAACTCGGCAAGCTCAGCCTCGACGACCAGGTCTCGCAGCTCAAGGCCGGCCTCGCCTCGGCCGAGACCGAGCGCGACCGCCTGAAGGGGCTCTATGAAGGGCTTGCGAACGCCGGCAACGACGCGCAGGGCAAGACGACGGAGCTCAGCAAGGCGCTGGATTCCGAGAAGCAGGTGTCCGCGCGCGCACTCGCGCAGATCGAGGTCTTGAACCAGCAGATCAGCGCGTTGCGGCGGCAACTGGCGGCGCTTGAGGAAGCGCTCGACGCCTCCGAGAAGCGCGACAAGGAATCGCAGACACGGATTGCCGATCTGGGTTCCCGCCTCAACGTGGCTTTGGCCCAGCGGGTGCAGGAATTGTCGCGCTACCGCTCGGAATTCTTCGGCCGCCTGCGCGCCATCCTCGGCAACCGCCCCGACATCCGCGTCGTCGGCGACCGCTTCGTGTTCCAGTCCGAAGTATTCTTCGACACCGGCCAGGCAACGCTGCTGCCCGAGGGCCGCGTCGAACTCGACACGGTGGCAAGCGCACTCAACGAGCTCAACGGCAAGATCCCGAGCGAGATTCCCTGGGTGCTGCGCGTCGACGGCCACACCGACGTGCGGCCGGTCAGCGGCGCCAACTTCAAGTCCAACTGGGAATTGTCCTCGGCCCGCGCGATCTCGGTGGTGCAATACCTGATCTCGCTCGGCGTGCCCGCCGAGCGCCTGGTCGCGGCCGGCTTTGCCGAATTCCAGCCGCTCGATACCGGCAACACCGAAGACGCCTTCAAGCGCAACCGCCGCATCGAGCTGAAGCTGACGGAGCGGTAGTGGTCAGGCAGGCACGGTGCAGGCCACATCGTCATGGCCGGGCTTGTCCCGGCCATCCACGTTCTTGCTTCCTCACGCGCGGCTCTTCGTGGATGCCCGGGACAAGCCCGGGCACGACGGTCTTTGCCAGATGAGCACTTTCCACCTCCGCCCCTATCGCGCCGAGGACGAGGCGGCGGCGATCGCGCTGTGGCATCGCACCTGGCAGCAGGCCTATCCGCAGATCGACTTCGCGGCGCGGCTGGACTGGTGGCGCGAGCGCTGGCGCAAGGACCTGGTGCCGAAAGCCGAGATCAGGGTCGCCGAGCAGGATGATGGCGCGCTGATCGGCTTCGTCACCATCGATGACGAAGGCTATCTCGACCAGCTCGTGGTCGATCCCGGACAATGGGGCTCGGATGCCGCGCGGCTTCTGGTGGATGAGGCCAAGCGCCTCGCGCCAACCGGCGTCACGCTGCTCGTCAACAAGGACAATACCCGCGCCATCCGCTTCTACGAGCGCAGCGGCTTTGCCCATGCGGGAGGTGATGTGAACCCGACCTCGGGACGGCCGGTGCTAAGGATGGAATGGAAGCCGTAGGCGCGGCGACCTCCCCAACGTCGTCGCTCTACTTTGCATGGGGTTGTTTTCGATGTTTTGCTTTGGGGTGCGAGAGTTAGCCGTTTCCGAGCCGCCCCGTCTCCCTCTGCTGTCATGCCCCGGCTTGACCGGGGCATCCAGTGCGCCGCGGCGCCTCCGTATCCTCGCACTGTCTGTGGAATGCTGGACCTCCCGCTTTCGCGGGTCATGACACCGAGAATGGGGCGACGGTGGAGGCCCCTCACGCCCCCTCGAACTGCAACCTCGCCAGCCGCGCATAAAGCCCGTTCGCCGCGACCAGCTCGGCGTGCGAGCCCTGCTCGACGATCCGGCCCTGGTCCATCACCAGGATGCGATCGCATGACAGCACCGTCGCGAGGCGATGTGCGATCACGATCGTCGTGCGATGGCTCATCAGCTCTTCCAGCGCGGTCTGCACCAGCGTCTCGCTTTCCGCATCCAGCGACGACGTTGCTTCATCGAGCAGCAGCAGCGGCGCATCCCGCAAGATCGCGCGCGCGATCGCGATGCGCTGGCGCTGGCCGCCGGACAGCGTCACGCCGCGCTCGCCGAGCGACGTCTCAAAGCCTTCCGGCAGGCGGCGGATGAACTCGGCGGCATGCGCAAGCTCGGCGGCGCGCTCGACCTCGGCGTCGGTCGCATCGGGCCGGCCGAAGCGGATGTTCTCGCGGGCGGTGGCGGCGAACACCACCGATTCCTGCGGCACCAGCGCGATGCGCGCACGCAGCTCGCGCGGATCGACCGATCTGACCGGCACACCGTCGAGCGCGATCGCGCCCAGCATCGGATCGTAGAACCGCAGCAGGAGGTGAAACAGCGTGCTCTTGCCGGCGCCGGAAGGACCGACGATCGCGACCTTCTCGCCGGGGCGCACGTTGAGCGAGACGCTGTCGAGCACCTTGACGTCAGGCCGCGCCGGATAGGCGAAGCTCACTCTGTCGAAGCCGACTTCGCCGCGCGCTGGCGACGCCAGCGCACGCGGCATCGCCGGTGCGGTGATCTCCGGCTGCACATGCAGGATCTCGAACAGACGCTCGGCGGCACCGGAAGCGGCCGCGACCTCGCCCCAGACCTCGCTGAGCTGGCCAAGGCCGGCCGCGGCAAATGCTGCATAGAGCACGAACTGGCCGAGACGGCCGGGCGTGATCGAGCCGATCAGGACGTCATGCGACCCGATCCAGAGGATCGCGACCACGCTCGTGAACACGATGAAGATGATGATGGCGGTCAGCACCGCGCGCGCCTGCGTCGAGGTGCGTGCCGCCTCATAGGCCTGTTCGACCTCGCCGCCAAAGCGCTTCGCGGCGAGCTTCTCGCTGGTATAGGCCTGCACGGTACGGATGGCGCCGACCAGCTCGGAGGCGTAGGCCGAGGCGTCTGCGAGCGTATCCTGCGCATTGCGCGACAGCCGCCGCACCCAGCGCCCGAAGGCGACCAGCGGCAGCACGATCAGGGGAATGGCGAGCAGCACGAAACCGGAGAGGCGCGGGCTCGTGATCACCATCATCGCGACCGCGCCCAGGAACATCATCATGTTGCGCAGTGCGATCGACACCGAGGCGCCGACCGCGGATTTGATCTGGGTGGTGTCGGCGGTCAGCCGCGAGACCAGCTCGCCGCTGCGCGCACTATCGAAAAAGGTCGGCGAGAGCGAGAGCAGATGGCCGAACACGTCGCGGCGCAAATCCGCAACAATGCGCTCGCCGATCGTCATCACGAGGTAGTAGCGCGCGGCACTCGCCAGTGCGAGCACTGCGACGACTGCGATCATCACCGCAAAGTAGCTGTTGATCAGCGCGATGCCTTCCGGCGTGAAGCCGAAGTCGATCATCCGCCGCACCGCAACGGGCACCAAAAGCGTGGTCAGCGCGGCAATCGTCAGCGCGACGAAGGCAAGCGCGGCACGTCCGCGATAGCGGTTCACATAGGGCGCAAGCGCCATCAGCGGCCGTAGCCTTGCCCGGCCTTTGGCCGGCTGCTCGATCAGCTCGGCCTCGATCGAAGGGGTGTCCGCGGCTTTCATCTTGCCCTGATCGACGTACCGGTCATCAAGCCGTTCCACTGCGCTCATGAGATCCGACCCATTGGATTGGTCCGCTCCAATAGGCCGGTGCAAAGGTAGTAGCAAATCCGGGATGTCCCTTAGGGGCAAGCCCGGTTGCTCATCCCGCAATGGCTTGTTTTGCGAGGTTTCGTGGGGTATAGAGCCGCCCAAATCCGTCATTCGCTAGCCACTCAATGAGGCGCCGGGGCGCCGAGGAATTGCCATGAAAGCCGAGATTCACCCGAATTATCATACGATTACCGTCGTGATGACCGACGGTACCGAGTACCAGACCCGCTCCACCTGGGGCAAGGAAGGCGACAAGCTTCAGCTCGACATCGACCCGAAGTCGCACCCGGCCTGGACCGGTGGCTCCGCCCAGATCATGGACCGCGGCGGCCGAGTCTCCCGGTTCCAGAAGAAGTTCTCGGGCTTCCTCAAGAAGGATTGATCCGGCCAATCAGGCCGCGACGAAAAAACGCCCCTGGGGAGACCAGGGGCGTTTTTGTTTGCGAGCGGTCATTCTGGGGCGGTCCACAAGACCGAACCCGGAATCTCGAGATTCCGGGTTCGAATGCTGGCGCATCGCCCCGGAATGACAATGAATCGGCTTACCCCTCGAACGCGGCCTTGAGTGCGTTGAGCTGGGGCACCAGGGGATTGCCGATCGGCATGCGGTCCGCCGGCGGGGTGTGGATGCTGGTGTCGAGGCGGCGCACGCGCGTCTGCAGGCTCATCGAGCGGGCGATCAGGTCCTGCAATTGCTGCGGCAGCTTCTCGATCGTGTCGGTGGGGCCGGGATCGGCCGCGGTCAGCTTGACCTTGGTCTTTTCGCGGTTGGCCTGAACCAGCGTCATCTCGCCTTCCTTCACCGCGCGGTGCAGCAGCAGCCAGGACGCGAGCTGCATCAGACGGGTGGTGAGACGCATGCTTTCGGTGGCGTAGGTCAGGCTGACGGCGCGGTCGAGCGCCTTGGCCTCGGTACGGCCGGCGCCGTCGAGATAGGCGGCGGTCTCCTCGACCAGATCCATGCCTTCGCGGAACAATGCACTGAACGCCGCCGAATTGGTGAACCGTTCGCTGAGTTGAACGAGAGCGCCGTCAGCTTGCAAACGTTCCATGGTTAACGCCCCTTACGCAACTGTTTACCATCCGGCTTTGGCGCCGGCTTATGATGAACAAATCATTGCGCGGGCGCCTCGCGAAGTCCAGCAGCAACCGCGTTTATGGTTTCCGCGCCTGATTGCACCAAGGCGGGACAGGTGAGGCGCAAAAAAAGAGCCGCCGGAGACCGGCGGCTTTGAAAGTTGATAACAGGGAGGCGTCAAACAGAGTGGACAGGAGCCACTCGGTGTCCAAACGAGGACGGTTCCAGTCATAAACGCGAAAGCTTAATCGACCGTAAACGAACGATTTTTTTGAGGGTTCGTTAGCCATGTCGGCCATTGGCCGACGGGGTTGCGGAACCGTTTCAGAGACGGCGGCTCCAGCGGGCGGACTACCGATCCTCATGGTGAGGAGCGCTGCATCGCGCGCGTCTCGAACCATGAAGGCCGGGCTCCCGCGGCCATCATTCGAGACGCGGCCTTCAGCCGCTCCTCGTCAGGATGAGGACTGCAGGCTTTGCTACGACTTGAAAATGCTGTTCGCGGCGTCGCGCGAGGCACGCTTCTTGGTTGCCGCTTCCTCGAGCCTTGCGATCTCGGATTTCAGCAGCGCGATACGCTCGGTCAATTCCTCGACCGACAACAGTGAGAGGTCCTGTCCGATCTCGTGGCTGATCTTCTTGCGCGGCCGGTCGTCGTCGTCCATCGCCATCGTCGCTCCTCCATCACAACCGAAGCCGAAGCGGTTGCCAGCGCGTGGCCCGCTGGCTAATCAATTGCCTCGTTCGTCCTGCGGCCCAAGGATAATCAAGGACAAATCATGGAAAAGCTGCCTGCGCAAATGACCGTGGTCGCCATCTCCAAGCCCGGCGGCCCTGAGGTACTGGTGCCGGAGCAGCGTGCGCTGCCACAGCCGGGTCCAGACGAGATCCTGATCAAGGTGATGGCCGCCGGCGTGAACCGGCCCGACGTGGCGCAGCGTTCCGGCGCCTACCCGCCGCCGCCTGGCGCCAGCGACCTGCCGGGGCTGGAGGTTGCGGGCGAAGTGGTCGCGGTCGGAAGCAACGCCAAGCGGCACAAGATCGGCGACAAGGTGATGTCGCTCGTCGCCGGCGGGGGGTACGCCCAATACTGCATCGCCCAGGACGCCCAGGCGATGAGCGTGCCGCCAGCGCTGTCGATCAAGGAAGCCGGCGCGCTGCCGGAAACCCTGATGACGGTCTGGCACAATGTGTTCGAGCGCGGCGGGCTGAAGGCCGGCGAGACGCTCTTGATCCATGGCGGCTCCTCCGGCATCGGCACCATGGCGATCCAGCTTGCAAAAGCGTTCGGTGCGAAGGTGGTCGTCACCGTCGGCTCGCAGGACAAGATCGATGCTTGCCTCAAACTCGGCGCGGACCGCGCCATCAACTACAAGACCGAGGACTTCGTCGCCGTGGTCAAGGCGGAGACCGGCAACGCCGGCGCCAACCTGATCCTCGACATGGTCGCTGGCGATTATGTCGACCGCAACTATGATGCCGCCGCCGTCGACGGCCGCATCGTGCAGATCGCAACCCTCAACGGCCCCAAGGTCAACGTCAACATCGCCAAGGTCATGGTGAAGCGCCTCACTCATACCGGCTCGACCTTGCGCCCCCGTAGTAATGCGGACAAGGCGGCGATGGTGGCCGCGATCGAGGCCGAGGTGATGCCGCTCTTGCGCGAAGGCCGCATCAAACCGCTGATGGACAGCACTTTCCCGCTGGAAAAGGCAGCTGAGGCGCACCGGCGGATGGAGACGAGCGCACATATTGGCAAAATTGTGTTGGAGGTCTAGCCCGCACGACCCGCAAGCGAGGCGGAAACCCTTTGATTTTCCTCGCTTTCGTGGCATCTATCGCGAAGCGCCGAACCATCTCGTTCCGTTCGGAAATGCGCTTAGCACTGAAGAGTTTGCGTCGAACGCGGAGAACTGACCTTGCGTCTGATCAGGTGCCTCGCGCCCATAGCGCTGGGCCTCATGATTCTTGTCGCCGCGTCGCCTGCACGCGCGCTTGATGCCGTCAGCGTCCGCAGCGACGCGCCCGCGATCGACCTCACCGCTGTACTCGAGCACCAGCGCAGCGACGCCGACCGCATCCAGGTCTCCACTGCGCCTGGCACTGACGGCATTGTCCGCCGCATCGAGGTGCGCGCCCGCGAGGGCGGCCAGAACTGGGTGGTGTTCGCGCTCGCCAACAACACCGACGACCAGCTGGACCGCCTGATCGTCGCGCCGCATTACCGCATCGTCTCGTCCGGCCTCTTGTGGCCCGACCTCGGGCTGTCGCGCATCGCCACCATCACGCCCTCGATCGGCGACCGGCCCGAACGCCAGGAGAGCGCGACCGCAGACGTCTTCCGCGTCACTCTCGACCCCGGCTCCGTCGTCACCTTCGTCGCGGAACTGCGCACCGACAAACTGCCGCAGCTCTATCTGTGGGAGCCGGAGGCCTACAAGGACAAGGTCAACTCGTTCACGCTCTACCAGGGCATCGTGATCGGCATCTCGGGCCTCCTTGCGCTCGTGCTCACCATCCTGTTCGTGGTGAAGGGCAGCATCATGTTCCCGGCAGCCGCCGCGCTCGCCTGGGCGGTGTTGGTCTATATCGGCGTCGATTTCGGCTTCTGGGGCAAGGTGCTCGACATGTCGAACAACGCCGAGCGCATCTGGCGCGCGGCGGGCGAAGCGATTCTGGCCGCGACGCTGCTGGTGTTCCTGTTCGCCTACCTCAACCTCAGCCGCTGGCACGTGCGCTATTCGCACATCACGGTGGGCTGGCTCGCCTTCCTGGGCTCGCTCGTCGCGCTCGCCTTGTTCGATCCGGCGGTCGCCTCCGGCATCGCGCGCATGTCGCTGGTGTTGATCGCCTTCGCCGGCTTTGCGCTGATCGTCTACCTCTCGACCCACGGCTTTGACCGCGCGGTGCTGCTGATCCCGACCTGGTTCCTGCTCGTGATCTGGGTGGTCGCGGCCGGCATGACGGTCGCAGGTTCCGTGACCAACGACATCGTCGGACCCGCGCTGCTCGGTGGCCTCGTGCTGATCGTGATGCTGATCGGCTTCACGGTCATGCAGCACGCCTTCGCGGGCGGCGGCGCCACCACCGGCGTCGTGTCCGACATCGAGCGGCGTGCGCTCGCGCTGGCCGGCTCCGGCGATCTGATCTGGGACTGGGACGTTTCCGCCGACAAGGTGTTCACCAGCCCCGAGACCGAAGCGCTGCTCGGCCTGAAACGCGGCACGCTGGAAGGGCCGGCTGCGACCTGGCTGGAGGTGCTGCATCCGCTCGATCAGGATCGCTTCCGTGCCGCGCTCGACAGCGTGCTCGACCAGCGCCGCGGCCGCCTGGTGCAGGATTTCCGCCTGCGCACGCCGGACGGCCATTTCATGTGGTTCGCGCTCAAGGCACGTCCCGTGGTCGGCTCCGACGGCGAGGTCTCGCGCGTCGTCGGCACGCTCACCGACGTCACCGAGCTGCGCAATGCCGAAGAGCGACTGTTGCACGATTCCGTGCACGACAACCTGACCGGCCTGCCCAACCGCAAGCTGTTCATGGACCGCCTCGGC
Source organism: Bradyrhizobium sp. UFLA05-125 (assembly GCF_059803515.1). Taxonomy (NCBI): domain Bacteria; kingdom Pseudomonadati; phylum Pseudomonadota; class Alphaproteobacteria; order Hyphomicrobiales; family Nitrobacteraceae; genus Bradyrhizobium; species Bradyrhizobium sp. UFLA05-125. The sequence goes on from NZ_JBANBJ010000019.1 coordinate 88,051, forward strand.
GCCGTCGCCAATTTCGCCAAGACCATGCCGACGCTGCGGCCGACGCTGATGGTGATCGATCTCGACCGCTTCAAGCAGGTCAACGATTCCGTCGGCATCGCGGTCGGCGATTCCATCCTGCTCACGCTCGCCCGCCGCCTCACCCGCATCCTGAAGCCGCAGGATACGCTGGCCCGGCTCGCCGGCGACCAGTTCGCGCTGATCCTGCTGTCGGAACAGGATCCGGCCCGCATCACCGCCTTCGCCGAGACCATCCGCAAGACGATCCGCGCGCCGATCGCCTTCAACGACCGCGAGATCTTCCTCACCGCCTCGATTGGCCTCGCGCTTTCCGATCCGCAAGTCCAGCTTACGGACGAGATCATCAAGGATGCCGAGCTTGCGATGTATCATTCCAAGCGCATCGGCGGCGATCGCATCGATGTCTATAAGCCCGCGATGCGCGCGCGGAAGACCGACCGCCTGACGCTGGAAAGCGAGCTCCGCCGCGCCATCGAGCGGCAGGAGTTGACGATCCTCTACCAGCCGATCGTGCGGCTGGAAGATCGCTCCATCGCCGGCTTCGAGGCGCTGTCGCGCTGGGATCATCCCAAGCTCGGACGGATGTCGCCGTCGGAATTCATCACGATTGCGGAAGAGACCGGCCTCATCGTCGACCTCGGCCTGTTCGTGCTCGACCAGACCGCCAAGCAGCTCTCGATCTGGCAGCGCGCGATGCGCTCACGCGAGCCGATCTTCGCATCCGTCAACGTCTCCTCGCGGCAGTTGCTCCGCCACGACCTCATCCACGACATCCGCACCGTGCTGTCGCGCTCCTCGGTCGCACGCGGCACGCTGAAGCTGGAATTGACGGAATCGCTGGTGATGGAGAATCCGGAGCACGCGGCGCAAATGCTGACGCGGATTCGCGAGCTCGGCACGGGGCTATCGCTCGACGATTTCGGCACCGGCCATTCCTCGCTCGCCTATCTCCAGCGCTTCCCGTTCGACACCATCAAGATCGACCAGTCCTTCGTGCGCACCACGAGCCGCGGTACCCGCCCCGTGATCCTGAAATCGATCATCGCGCTGGCGCACGATCTCGGCATGGACGTGGTGGCGGAAGGCGCGGAGACCGATTCGGACGCGGTCGAGCTCTACCAGCTCGGCTGCGAATACGCACAGGGCTTCGCCTTCGGCGAGCCGATGGACGCCGACGCCGCGATGCGGCTACTCACGGAAGTGCGGCTGGAAGCGGCGAGCTAGAGCATGATCAGGAAAAGTGTGAAGCGGTTTTCCGAAAAGATCATGCTCAAACAACAACCTAAAGCGCGATGACGATTCAACTCAATCTCATCGCGCTTTAGTAGCGCCGCTTCTCGCTCGGCATTCGCCTGAACCGCACGCTCTTGCCGTCCGGCATCCGCGTCGCCGTGAAGCCCGCCGCGAGGCAGGCTTCGCGCTGCGGCATCTGGATGTCGGGGCTGCGCAGGCTGTCCCACCAGGACGCGCGTTGCGCTGCGCGCGGCAGAGCAGCGCCGATGATCTCCTCGATCTGGTCAAAGCTCAGCACGAGCTCCATCTGCTTCTGCCGCTTCAGGTAATCGCGCAACGCATCGTAGTCGTTCACCGTCGTCCTCGATCGTTCATCGGGGTCCCGCCCTTGCCGAAAAGCGCTAGCCCCGGAAACCATTCCTTAACTGATTGCGGCACCGGCGTCCCACCTTAAAGACTACTCAAGATTTCAGGCGCATCCACTAGTGTCGGGAGCAAGTGATGCTGTCTGGATGGCGCGAAGGCACGGCCCGGCGGCCGTGGCGGATCTCGGCGAAGCTGCTGATCATCTCGTCGGTCGTGACGGTGATCGGCTTTTCTGCCATTTGCGTCAACGTGATGCTGGACATGCGCCGCGGCGAGGAGGCGCTTGCCCGCCAGACCCTGGAAAACCTTGCCACGACCATCGAGGCCGACATCAGCCGCAACATCGAGATCTACGACCTGTCGCTGAAAGCGGTGGCCAGCAACATGCTGCTGCCCGAGATCGGGACGGTCAGCAAATCGATCCGGCAGCTCATCCTGTTCGACCACGCCACAACCGCCAAGCATTTTGGCGCCATTCAGGTGTTCGACGCCGACGGCAAGCTGACCATCGACGCATCCACGCTCGACCCGGTTGCGGAGAACCGCGCCGACGAGGAGTATTTCAGGGTTCACCGCGACAACCCCAATGCAGGGCTGTTCATCAGCCGCCCGATGCTGTTTCGCGGCGCCTACGCCATCGTGCTGAGCCGGCGGGTCAACGATCAGGACGGCGGCTTCATGGGCGTCGTCGCCGGATCGATCCGCTTCAGCTATTTCCACGAGCTGTTCGAGCGGCTGAGCCTCGATCCGCAGGACACCATCACCGTGCTCAAGCGCGACCGCACCATCATCATGCGGCGGCCGTTCGATCTCGACGTGATCGGCAGAAATTTAGCCGACCGGCAGAGCTGGAAGGCGGACAATTTGAAGGAAGGCGGTTCTTTCGCGGGACAGGGCCCGGTGGATACGACGCCGCGCCTCTATGTCCGCAGCAGCAGTACCACCACCCCCCTGTTCGTCGTCGCGGGCAAGCCGCTCGGCACCGTGTTCGAACTCTGGCAGAAGGAAGCCTTGCGCATCGGCGCCGTGGTGCTGGTGCTCGCATTGTTCGTGCTGGGCTCGACGGCGGTGCTTGCGCGCGAGATCGGCCGGCGCGCCAAGGCGGAGAACAAGCTCGAGGAAATGGCGACCACCGACGCCCTCACGGGCCTGCGCAATCGCCGCAAGTTCGATTCCGTGATCGACGTCGAATGGCGGCGCGCGATGCGCCAGAAGACTCCGGTCGCCCTCTTGATGATCGATGCCGATCACTTCAAGGCTTACAACGATACGTTCGGCCACCAGGCCGGCGACCAGGTGCTGGTCGGCATCGCCATCTGCATTTCCGATTCCGTGCGCCGCGCCGGCGATTGCCCCGCACGCTATGGCGGTGAGGAATTTGCCGTGCTGCTGCCGGACACCTCGGAAGCCGCCGCGCTCAAGATCGCCGAGACGATCCGCTGCAAGGTGCAGGGCTGGTCCGACGACCAGGCGAGCACGACGGTCTCCTGCGGCATCGCCAGCCTCGTCCCCACGGCCGGCATGGACTGGTCCATCCTGGTGACCGCCGCCGACAAGGCGCTCTACGCCGCCAAGGCCGGCGGCCGCAACCAGTCCGTGGTTGCGAACATTCCAAAGCTGTCGCTGGTGGCGTGAGCTGTCGCTACACTGCCGTCATTTCCCGGCGGAGGCAGGGACCCATAACCACAGGGAGTGGTTGTGGCGCGAGCTGCCGGTTAGCGAGTCTTCGCCAAACTCCTCCCTGTGGTTATGGGTCCCGGATCGGCGCTCCGCTTCGCTGCGCTTGTCCGGGACGACGTCGGGAGGCACCGAGAGATAGCGTACGCTATCCGCCCAGATACTTCTTCATTTCCGCGAGCAGGCCGTCGCGCAGTTCGGGGCGCTTCAGGCCGTAGGCGATGTTGGCGCGCAGGAAGCCGGCCTTGGAGCCGCAATCATGGCGCTCGCCTTCGAACTCGACGCCGTAGAATTTCTGAGATCTGGCGAGTCCGATCATGGCGTCGGTGAGCTGAATCTCACCGCCGGCGCCGCGCTCCTGAGTCTCCAGGATCTTGAAGATCTCGGGCTGCAGAATGTAGCGGCCGGTGATCGACAGATTAGAGGGCGCGGTGCCTTTCGGCGGCTTCTCCACCATGCCGTCAACCTCGAAGATCTTGCCGGTGCGTTTTCCCACGCCGCAGATGCCGTATTGATGCGTGAGATGGTCGGGCACAGCCTCGACCGCGAGCACGTTGGACTTCTCGCCAAGCTGGCTTGCAGCCTCGATCATTTGCTTCAGGCAGCCCGGCGTGTTGAGCACGAGCTCGTCGGGCAGCACGACCGCAAACGGCTCGTTGCCTACGATGTCTCGCGCGCACCAGACCGCGTGGCCGAGGCCAAGCGGCGCCTGCTGGCGAGTGAAGCTGACCGCGCCGGCCTCGGGCTGGTTTTGCGCCAAAACTTCCTGCTCGGCCTTCTTGCCGCGCGCGGCAAGCGTAGAGTCGAGCTCGAACATGCGGTCGAAATGGTCCTCGATGACGTTCTTGTTGCGCCCGGTGACGAAGACGAAATGCTCGATGCCGGCCTCTCTCGCCTCGTCATAGACGTACTGGATCAGCGGTTTGTCGACGATGGTCAGCATTTCCTTGGGCATCGCCTTGGTGGCGGGCAGCACGCGGGTGCCGAGGCCGGCGACGGGGAATACGGCTTTGCGGATTTTCATGGGATTGATCGAATACCTTGGGACGTGCGGGCTGGAGCAATGACATCTTGCTAGCCGGTTTGCAGCCGGTAACAAAGGCGGATGTTGGGCCCCTGCCCCGGGGATTCAAAGGAAAATGCCGTCTGCAAAATTTCACCTTTGTTAAGGTATTGGCAACCGTAACAAGGGCCTCCTGCAGCCGGATTTTGGCCGCACAGGTGAGACATGACGCGATCGATGGCAGGACTTGCAGGAATGACCGGCGCAACTCTGGTTGCGGCCGCCCTCCTGTTCCCGCTTCAAACGCGCGCGCAGGGATCAAACGGCTTGTCGAACCTGTTCGGCGGCATTTTCTCCGGCTCCAATCCATCGCCCGCGCAACCTGCACCCGGTTCGGGCGGCGCGCAGGCAGGAAGTCAGTCTTGGAGCGGCGAGGACGGCGCTTCCGGCCATCCCCTGATGACGGCAGCCGCGATCCGGGAAGCCGCCGCCAATTTTGACAATTGCGTTGCATCGATGTGGCCGGATGCCGCACGCCGCAACATCACGCAGGAGAATTTTCAGCGGTTCACCGCCGGACTCACGCCGGACCTGCGTATCATGGACCTCCTGGACTCGCAGCCGGAGTTCACCAAATCGATCTGGGACTATCTCGACATCCTCGTGAACGACAACCGCCTCGCCAAGGGCAAGGAGATCCTCGCGAAGTACAAGACGCAGTTCGACGCCACGGAGAAGGCCTACGGCGTCGACCGCTATATCGTCGCGGCGATCTGGGGCATCGAATCCAACTACTCGACCCAGATGGGTGACCGCAGCGTGCTGCAATCCACCGCGACGCTGGCCTGTATCGGCCGCCGCCAGGCCTATTTTAGGGATGAGTTCCTCTCCGCGCTTGAAATCCTCAACCATGGCGATCTGCAGCCTGAGCAGATGCGCGGCTCCTGGGCCGGCGCGTTCGGCCCGACGCAATTCATGCCGACTGCGTTCAAGCGCTTTGCGGTGGATGCCGATGGCGACGGCCGGCGCGACGTGGTCGACAATCCGGCCGACCTGATCGCCTCCACAGCCAACAATCTGAAGAAGGACGGCTGGCAGAGCGGCGCGAGCTGGGGTTACGAGGTCGTGGTGCCCCAGGACTTCAACTACATGCTGGCCGACCGGGCGAAGGCGATGACGATCACGCAATGGGAGAAGCTCGGGATCACCCGCGCCACCCGCCAGCCCTTCCCGCACCCGGCCGAAAAGGCCTATCTGCTGGCTCCTGCCGGCGCCCAAGGGCCGGGCTTCCTGATGCTGCAGAATTTCCGCGTGATCATGAAGTACAACCCGGCCGAGGCCTACGCGCTGGCGATCGGCCATTTCGCCGACCGGCTGCGGGGTGGCCAGCCCTTCGTGCAGCCCTGGCCGCGGCAGGAGCGGGAGCTGTCCCGCGGTGAGCGGCTGGAATTGCAGCAGCTCCTGGCCCAGCGCGGCTTCTACAAGGGCACGCCCGACGGCCAATTCGGCGGCCAGACCCGCGACGCCCTGCGCAACTTCCAGGCCTCGATCGGGGCTCCCGCGGACGGATTTGCGTCCTCTGACGTGCTGGAACGGCTGCGCGGGCGGTAAATCCGTCCCGAAAGTAACCCTGAGCACGAAATCCGGCCTCCGCCCTTGACGAGGGCGGCAGTTCCCCGGTGTATGGCGCAATCAAATCTGCCCGTTTGCGGCCCGATTCCGTTATTATACCGAGCCTATTCCGAAACCGTAGCGCGCGCCTCCAGACCCGCATGTCGAAGCCGAAATCATTTTTCAAGGCGTTGACCGAGACCGGCCCGTTAATCGCGCTGGGGACGGCGCTTGCGATCATGGTGTCGGTCGCGGGCCCTGCGTCGGCGCAGTTCTTCAACTTCCCCGGCTTCGGCGGTCCGCCGCAGCGTTCTGCGCCACCGCGCAGTGGTGGTGGCTGGTTCGGCGGCGACTTCTTCGCGCCATTCCAGCAGCCTCAGCAACAACAGGCCCCGCGCCAGGATTTTTCGCGCGCGCCCGCGCCAGCCAAGCGCGACACGACTGCTGAGAAGAATGTCCTCGTGATCGGCGACGCCATGGCCGACTGGCTCGCCTACGGTCTTGAGGACGCCTATACCGAGCAGCCCGACATGGGCGTGATCCGCAAGCACAAGACCACGTCCGGCCTGATCAAGTACCAGCCGAAGGGTGAGCCCTCGGACTGGGCCGCCGCGGCCAGGGGCATTCTCGAGACTGAGAAGCCCGACGTCATCGTCGTCATGCTCGGCCTGAACGACCGCCTGGCGATCCGCGAGCCCGCGGCGGACAAATCCGACAAGCCTGCGGACAAGAAGAATGACAAGGGCGCGCGCGCCAAGCCGCAAGGCAAGCCGGGCGACGCCAAAACCGACACCAAGGCCGGCACGGATGCCGCCGCCAAGCCCGACGACAAGCCAGCAGACACCGACCTGCCGCAGGACGACGTCGACAGTGCCGATGCACCGCAGACCGCGGCGCCGGAAAAGACCGCACGCTCGCCGAATGGGCTCTATGAATTCCGCGACGACCGCTGGGTCGAGCTCTACGGCAAGAAGATCGAGGAGCTGATCGGCGTGCTCAAGTCCAGGGGCGTGCCGGTGCTCTGGGTCGGCCTGCCCGCGATCCGCGGTCCGAAGGGCACGGCGGATATGCTGTTCCTGGATTCGCTCTATCGCGAAGGAGCAGCCAAGGCCGGCATCACCTATGTCGATGTCTGGGACGGCTTTGTCGACGAAGCGGGCCGCTTCCTCCAGAAGGGCCCCGACTTCGAAGGCCAGATCCGTCAGCTCCGCACCTCTGATGGCGTCTATTTCACCAAGGCTGGCGCACGCAAGCTCGCACACTATGTCGAGCGCGAGATTACGCGCCTGCTGGCGGGGCGCTCAGGCCCGATTGCACTACCGAGCGAGCCGGCAACACCCGATACCAGCGCCGAGCCCGGCAAGCCCCCGCCGCGGCCGCTTGCGGGGCCGATCGTGCCGCTGGTTGCGGCCTCGATCTCCACCGATCAGTTGCTGGGCGGACCGGGATCGCGTCCGGCCGCCGTCGATGCACTCGCGGCCAAGACGCTGGTGAAGGGCGAGCCGCTGACGGCGCCGGCAGGCCGCGCCGACGACTATGCCTGGCCACGGCGCGAGGTCGGTCGCGAGCAGGCCAAGGGTGATACGCCGGTCGCGACGACGACGCCCGAGAGCGGCGCCGCTAATCCAAATGCGGGGTCTGCGCCGAACGCTGCGGCCGCGATCGCGCCGCCAAAGCCCGCGCCGAAGAAGCCGCCGGTGCAGCAACCGGCGCAGGCAGCGCCGTCGCTGCGCGATTTCTTCAGCTTCGGCTCGCCGTCGCCGCGTCAACTGGCACCGCAGCCTCCGCGCAACCCCAATTTCAATCCAGCGATCCCACGTCCGCCGGGCAGCATTGGGCGATCGGCGGAATTCTGGGGTAATCCGCCGCGATAGTCGTCTCGACTAGGTTAGCTGTAGTAGCGCCAGCGTGGCGGCGGGCGGCGGGCTGGCCGCGACATCAACAGCGCGAGCGCAAAGCCGACGCCACCGGCGACCAGCAGCGCGCCGAATGGGTTGTCCCGCACTCTCTTTGCAAGTGCCTGCGTCCCGTCGCGGAACGTATCCTGGCCAGCGTCATAAGCGTCCTTCGCGTAACTGGCAGCGGTATCCGTGGCATCGCGCGCGGCATCCTTGGCCTGCCCGTACAGGTTCTGCACGGTGCCGGCCGCTTCGCGCGCCTTGGCCGAGGCCTGCGTCCTCGCGTCTCCCGTCATCTCACCGACCGCACCTTCGACACGTCCGGCATACTCCTTGGCTGATCCGGCAATCCGATCGTTGTCCATGTTGGTCCTCCTCGGGGGTCAGCCGAAGTAACCGATCAGGCGCGGCGCGGTTCCGCATCGTCGCTTAGAGAATGAGCCCGCCGTCGACGACGATCGTCTGGCCGATGATGTAGGACGACAATGGCGAAGCCAGGAACAAGGCCGCGCCCGCCATATCCGCCGGCGTGCCCAATCGCCGCAGCGGAATGCGTGACAGCGCGCCCTCGAGCCGCTGGGGATTGGATGTCGTGACTTTGGTCATCTTGGTATCGACGAGCCCCGGCGCGATTCCGTTGACGCGGATGCCGTCCCCGGCCCAGGCCTCGCCCAGCGTCCGAGTCAATCCGACAGCGCCGGTCTTCGAGGCGTTGTAGGCCGGATTGCCCATGGTGGAGTGATAGGCCGCAGTCGACGAGACGATGATCAGCGATCCCCCCGAATCCCGCAGCATGGGATGAAAGCGCGTGGCACAGGCCATCAGGCTCATGAGATTGACTTCGAGTACCCTACGGAAGCCCGCCATCTCGAATTCGCCGCGGCGATAGATCACCGCGCCCTGTGCCAGCACCAGCACGTCGAGACGTTCGAACGACGGTTTGAACGCTTCGATCCCCCTCGCATCGCTGACATCGAGTTGGGCGTAAGCCAGACCCGCGAGATCCGAGCCTTCTTCCGCTGAATAGTCCTTCGCATGTGCGCGGGTGCCGCAGACCGCGACTTGCGCACCCTTGGCACGAAAGGCCTGTGCGATGCCGTTGCCGATGCCGCTGGAACCGCCGACGACCAGCACTTGCTTACTTGAGAAATCGAGCTCGTTCATCGCGGCCTCCCTTTGCTTTTGCTTTGTTTGACGTGTGTGGGGATCGATGCCAGCCTTGTCAATCTCACAACAACAAACATGCAGGCCTCGGGGAAACAGCATGCCAGAGTTCAAGCAGCTCAGCCGATCGGTCAGGGGATTGACCGTTCTCATTACAGGCGCGGCAAGCGGCATGGGACGCGCTACGGCACGCGTGTTCGCCGCTGAAGGCGCCAATGTCGCTGTGACCGACTACGACCCGGATGGTGCGCAGGCCGTCACCAGGGAGATCACCGCGAGCGGCGGCTCTGCCGAGGCGTGGAAGCTCGATGTTGCCAACACCAAGGAGATCAGCCGCGTGGTGGGCGACGTCGCTGCGCATTTCGGCGGGCTCGACATCGTCGTCAACAATGCCGGCATTTCCGTGCGCGTCGCGATCGACGACGAAGGTTACGAAGACGCCTGGGCCAAGGGCATCGCGGTGATGTTGACGGCGCATCCGCGCATCATCCGCGCGGCCCTGCCGCATCTGCGCAAATCGAAGAGCCCACGCATCGTCAACATCGCGTCCTCCGAGGCGCTCGGCGCCACCGCGCTGCACAGCCCCTATTCAGCCGCCAAGGGCGGCGTTGCGAGCCTGACGCGCTCACTCGCGGTCGAGCTTGGCCGCGATGGCATTACCGTGAACTGCATCTGTCCAGGGCCGATCCGCACCGCGATCACCGACCGGATTCCGGAAGATCACAAGACGATCTACGCCAAGCGCCGCACCGCGCTTGGCCGCTATGGCGACCCTGAGGAAGTCGCGCACATGACCTTGAGCCTGTGCCTGCCCGCAGCGTCATTCCTGACCGGCGCGGTGATCCCGGTCGACGGTGGCTTGATGGCGCGGAACGCGTGAGAGCCATGCGCGCATAGCGTTGACATCGGCAAGCGCGGGGATAGCCTTTTCACCAACAGAGCGGACAAACCGCCCGCGGGCCCCGGGAGAACACCAGGAGAATCGCAATGACGATCGCTATCCGGCAGCTTCAGAAGCATTTTGCCGGCGAGGTTTCGGGCCTCGATCTGCGCCAGCCGCTCACAAGGGATGAGGCGCAACAGATCGAGGCTGCGATGGACGAATACGCGGTGCTGGTGTTTCACGACCAGGACGTCACCGACGAGCAGCAGATGGCCTTTGCGCTGAATTTCGGCCAGCGCGAGGATGCGCGCGGCGGCACCGTCACCAAGGAGAAGGACTATCGCCTCAGTTCGGGCTTGAACGATGTCAGCAATCTCGGCAAGGACGGCAAGCCGCTGGCGAAGGACAGCCGCACGCATCTGTTCAATCTCGGCAATTGCCTCTGGCATTCCGACAGCTCATTTCGCCCGATCCCTGCAAAGTTCTCGCTGCTGTCAGCGCGCGTGGTGAACGCGAAGGGCGGCAACACCGAATTTGCCGACATGCGCGCAGCCTATGACGCGCTCGGTGACGAAACCAAGGCGGAGATCGAGGATATGATCTGCGAGCATTCGCTGATGTATTCGCGCGGCTCGCTCGGCTTCACCGAATATAGCGACGAGGAGAAGGCGATGTTCAAGCCGGTGTTGCAGCGCCTGGTGCGCACGCACCCGGTGCACCGTCGCAAGTCGCTGTATCTGTCCTCACATGCCGGCAAGATCGTCGGCATGAGCGTGCCCGAGGGCCGGCTCTTGCTGCGCGATCTCAACGAGCACGCGACGCAGGCTGAATTCGTCTACGTCCACAAATGGAAGCTGCATGACTTCGTGATGTGGGACAACCGCCAGACCATGCACCGCGTCCGCCGCTACGACCAGTCACAGCCCCGCGACATGCGCCGTGCGACCGTGGCAGGCACCGAGCCGACAGTGCAGCAGGCGGCGGAGTAGCCACATACTGCGCTGACGTCCTGGACAAGCGAAGCGCCAGAACCCATTACCACTGGAAATGGCTTGGCGAGAGCTGGCGCTTACCAGCGACCCAACAACTGCTCGCCGGGACGACGATCAAGCGCTACGCGTGCCCGGCCTCGTTCGAGAGCATGCCGGGGTCGATGCCGATTTTGCGCAAGGCGCGGGCGTACTTGTCCTCGACGTCGTCGCCGAAGATCAGATCCGCATCCGCGTCGCAATGCAGCCAGCCGTTGCTCTGGATCTCGGTTTCGAGCTGACCCGGCGCCCAGCCGGCGTAGCCGAGCGCGAGGATCGCATGCTTCGGGCCGGAGCCGTTGGCGATCGCGCGCAGGATGTCGACTGTCGCGGTGAGGCAGACGCCATCGTCGATCCGCAGCGTCGCGTTCTCGATGTAGAAGTCGCTGGAATGCAGCACGAAGCCCCGACCCGTATCGACCGGGCCGCCGCGCAATACCTTCATGCTCTCGGCGTTCTCCGGCAGCTTGATTTGCGCACCCTTCTTGATGATACCGAGTTGCTCCAGCAACTCCGGAAAATCGATGCTGCCGGCGGGATGATTGACGATGATGCCCATCGCGCCTTCCGCAGAATGCGCGCAGAGATAGATCACCGAGCGTTCGAAGCGGGGGTCGCCCATGACCGGCATGGCGATCAGGAGCCGCCCGTCGAGATAGCCCGCCGAATTGGGGACGGCGGGGCTGGCCGCCGGGGTGCTGTCGCCAGTTCTCTTGCCTGCAGAACCCATCGGTGAAGCACTCCCCTCTCGGTTCATATCCTGATGTCGGGCTTGCCCGCTGTCAAATCAAGGCTTGCGTAGCCCGAATTCCCCAAGCCTAACTCCGAAGTCTAATTCCCAAGCCTCATTCCGATGCATCCATCACAAGCAATTCAATGGTTTGCACCGCAGCGACCCTGTAAAGACGTGCCATGCTCACCATAGTTCCCAAGCTCGCTGCGACCATCGTCGCCGCAGCCTTGCTCGTCTCGGCGCAGCCCTCGAGTGTCCGCGCTGACGACGCCTCGCCCTGGCAGCGCGACGGCCATTCCGCCGTGCGCCTGTTGGCCGGATCGCGCAGCGGCCCGGTGCTGCTCGGCGGCATCGCATTCCAGCTTCAGCACGGCTGGAAGACCTATTGGCGTACGCCCGGCGATTCCGGCGTTCCACCGCGGTTCGACTTCTCCAAGTCTGAAAATGTCGAAGCTGTGACCGTGATGTGGCCGGCGCCGCTGAAATTTGACGACGGCGCCGGCGGCCATTCGATCGGCTATCACGACCAGATCGTGCTGCCGCTGCGCATCGTCGCCAAGGCCCCGGACAAACCGGTGATCCTGCGCGCCGAGATCAACTACGCGGTCTGCGAAAAGCTCTGTATCCCCGTTGATGCCAGCGCCGAACTCGGCTTCAACAGCGTCGCCTCGACCGAGGACGGTGCGCTGTTCGCGGCGCTCGACACCGTGCCGAAGCCCGCCAATATCGGCGATCCCACTCCGCTGACGATCCGCGACGTCAAGCGCGAGGGTGCGACGAAGGTGCTGGTCGACGTGGCCACGCCCGATGGGCGCGACGTCAACCTGTTCGTGGAGGGGCCGACGCCCGACTGGGCGCTTCCGATCCCCTCACCGGTCGAGCACAGCACGGCGGGCGTCAAGCGCTTCGCCTTCGAGCTCGATGGCCTGCCGCCCGGCGCCAAGCCCGATGGCGCCGCGTTGAAGTTCACGCTGGTGGGGCCGGAGAAGGCGTACGAGTTCAATGTCAATCTGAATTGAGCCGAGGTGTCATTCCGGGGCGGGCGTAGCGCGAACCCGGAATTCCGCGCCACCACCTCTGGATTCCGCGTTCGATGCTGCGCATCGCCCCGGAATGACGGACGGCACCGTTTCTTAACGAATGGTTGCTACGCCAAACCCTGCCGCATCTTGCGGGGCGCAGGGGATCTTCGACGTGGCCATGATGGACGCACAACCTGCAACGCGTGAGCCTGTCGGCCTCATCGCGCGGCTGCGTGCCAGGCTGACCGGCGCGGGCGGTAGCACGAGCGAGGCGACGCTGACACGGCGGCTTGCGGGCACCATATTCCTCATCCGCGTGATCAGCGCAGGTCTTGCCTATCTCTCGCAGATCCTGTTGGCGCGCTGGATGGGCACGTCGGACTACGGCGTCTACGTCTACGTCTGGACTTGGGTGCTGCTGCTCGGCAGCATGATGGATTTCGGGATCTCGGCTTCCGCACAGAAGATCATCCCGGAATACCGCACCAGCCGCGAGGATGCGCTGCTGCGCGGCTTTCTTTCCGGCGGCCGCTGGCTGACCTTCGTCGTCTCGACCCTGGTCTCGCTTGCGCTGGCCGGCATCGTCTTCCTGCTCTCGCCATGGATCGATCCGGCCGCGCGGCTGCCGCTCTTCATCGGCTGCATGACGCTGCCAGCCTTCGTCGTCGCCAACACTCAGGACGGCATCGCCCGCGCGCATGACTGGATGCAGCTGGGCCTGATGCCGCAATTCATCATCCGCCAGGCGCTGATCATCGGCATCACCGCGTCAGCCTTCCTGTTCGGCTTTCATCTCGGCGCGACCGCTGCGATGGCGGCAAGCGCGGCCGCGGTGTGGATCGCGATGACCGGCCAGATGGTGGCGCTGAACCGCAAGCTCGCTGATTACGTCGAGGACGGCCCCAAGGCCTACGATATCAGCGGCTGGCTTGCGATCTCGCTGCCGATCCTGCTGGTCGAGAGTTTTTACCTGCTGTTGTCCTACACCGACGTGCTGGTGCTCCAGCAATTCCGCCCCTCCGACGAGGTCGGCGTCTATTTCGCCGTCGTGAAGACGCTGGCGCTGGTATCCTTCATCCACTACGCGATGTCGGCGACGACGGCACATCGCTTCGCCGAGTACAACGCGCTCGGCGACAAGAACCGTCTGTCGGCCTATGTCGCGCACGCCATCAGCTGGACGTTCTGGCCCTCGCTCGCGGCAACCGCCGTGCTGCTGGCACTCGGCAAGCCGCTGCTCTGGCTGTTCGGACCGCAATTCGTGATCGGCTACGACATCATGTTCATCGCCGCGGTCGGGCTCGTGGTGCGCGCGGCGATTGGCCCGGTCGAGCGCCTCCTCAACATGCTCGGCCACCAGAAGATCTGCGCGCTCGCCTACGCGCTGGCCTTCGTGATGAACGTCATCCTCTGCATCGCACTGGTGCCGCGCTTCGGCGGTTATGGCGCGGCCGCCGCAACGTCGATCTCGCTCACCTTCGAGACCGTATTGCTGTTCTGGATCGTGCGGCAGCGGCTCGGCCTGCATGTGCTGGCGTTCGGGAACTAGCACCGGCTGCTGCCCGCGCCGGCCAACAACCGGCTTATGCAAAATCCTTCACCTGGATCGCCTTCCGCCCCGAAACGTCCATTTCGCGGAAGGGTGGGGAATTGGGCAAAATACCCCCTCGTCACCCACCTACAGCACGATTTTTCTTATTTGGCCCAAGGAGTTGCAGTTCAGGGGAAGTTTATTCTACGTCGTATTGCCCTGCAGACGAGATAAACCTAGATTCCAGCCAGACATGATTGATCCGCTCTACGTCGCTTCAGGATTCGGCGTCGGCCTGCTCGTCGGGATGACCGGTGTTGGCGGCGGCTCGCTGATGACCCCGCTGCTGATCCTGTTGTTCGGCGTTCATCCGTCGACAGCGGTCGGGACCGACCTGCTCTACGCCGCCGGCACCAAGACGGGCGGCAGCGTGGTGCATGGCTGGTCGCGCAGCGTGCATTGGCCTGCGGTGCTGCGGCTTGCATGCGGCAGCATTCCCGCGAGCGCGCTGACCCTGTTCGTGCTGTGGAAGCTCGATCTCAAGAGCGACGCCGAGCGCGGCCTGGTCAATCTGGTGCTGTGCTTCGCACTGCTGCTCACCGCAACCTCGCTGATCTTCCGCAAGGCGATCATGGAGCGCTATCGCAGGACGCTCGAAGGCGTCGACGAGCGCACCACGGCGATCGCGACCGTAGTCACCGGTGTCGTGCTCGGCGTGCTGGTCTCGATTTCGTCGGTCGGTGCCGGCGCGGTCGGCGTGACCGTGCTGCTCCTGCTCTACCCGCGCCTGCCGATGGCGACCATCGTCGGCTCCGACATCGCACACGCCGTGCCGCTGACGCTGGTGGCCGGCACCGGACACTGGGCGCTCGGCGACGTGGATTGGGGGCTGATGGGCGTGCTGCTGATGGGCTCGCTGCCCGGTATCGTGCTCGGCAGCTTCAGTGCCACGCGCGTGCCGGAGACGGTGCTGCGCCTGACCCTTGCCAGCGTCCTCTTCGTGGTCGCCGGCAAGATCATGTTTGCGGAGCTGAACCTGTCGTCGGCGATCGTCACCGCGCTGGCCTGGACTCATTGACCGCAGAACAGCGGCACAACTCTCGCTGTCATCGCTATCCAGTACCGCGAGACGGCTGTGATTGAATCGATAGGCCGCGGCGTACTGGATGCCCCGCCTTGACCGAAGGCGGGGCATGACAAGAAGTGGATTTACTCCGCCGTCCAGCCGCCGTCGATCGAAAGATTGGTGCCCGTGATCTGCGCCGCATCATCGCTGCACAGGAACAGCGCCAGTGACGCCACCTGCTCGGAGGTGACGAACTCTTTCGTCGGCTGCGCGTCGAGCAGCACGTCATGAATAACCTGCTCGCGCGTCAGATTGCGTGCCTTCATCGTGTCCGGAATCTGCTTCTCGACCAGCGGCGTCCAGACATAGCCGGGGCTGATGCAGTTGCAGGTGATCTTGTGGGTCGCAACTTCGAGCGCCACGGTCTTGGTGAGGCCGGCGATGCCGTGCTTGGCCGAGACGTAGGCCGACTTGAAGGGCGAAGCGACCAGCGAATGCGCGGATGCCGTGTTGATGATACGGCCCCAGCCCTTCTTCTTCATGCCGGGTACCGCCGCGCGGATGGCATGGAAGGCCGAAGAGAGGTTGATCGCGATGATCTGATCCCACTTCTCGATCGGGAATTCCTCGATTGGCGAAACGAACTGGATGCCGGCGTTGTTGACGAGGATGTCGACCGAGCCAAAGGTCTTTTCGCCGAGCGCGACCATCTCCGCGATCTCGGTGGGCTTGGTCATGTCGGCGGGCGAATAGATCGCCTTCACCTTGAAATCGGCCTCGATCTTGGCGCGCTCCTTCTCGATGTCCTCCGGCGAGCCGAAGCCATTGATGACGACATTGGCGCCGGCCCCCGCGAAGGCACGCGCATAGGCGAGCCCGATCCCGCTGGTCGATCCGGTCACGACGGCGTTCTTGCCTGACAAGCTACCCATTTTCGTTCGCTCCTTTTGAGGCCGGGGGCGCGGTGACGTCCCCCGTGAGATCATAAGTCACCATGGTCTCGCCGGATTGCGGCTTTTCAAGCCAATCCTTGTGGCGCATCGACAGGTGCACGTCGCGCACGCCGGCTTCCCAATGCTCGACCATGGCAACATGCGAAAAGTCGTAATCCTTGGATGAGGATTCGTAGTTCTTGCTGCGGTAGATCAGGTGCACCACCGTCACGGTGCTTTCGCGCGCCGCCTTGGCCAGGAATTCGACCGAGGGATCGTTCTTCAGATAATCCGGCAATTTGCCGATCAAATCGCGTACGGCCCGGCGGGCATTGTGCAACTGCCTGTTCTTGTCGGTGTTCATGCGCGTGCGGCTGGAAAAGCGGATGTCCTTCTCGCGCTCAGCCGCCTCGAGCAGCGAGTTCGGCAGCTCACCACGCGCGCTGAACAGGTCGACCTGGAAGATCAGCATGTCGCGGTCGAGCTCCGCGTCGAGCACGTAATCCAGCGGCGTGTTGGAGGCGATGCCGCCATCCCAGTAATGCTCGCCTTCGATGATGACGGACGGAAAGCCGGGCGGCAGCGCGCCGGAGGCCATGATATGCTCGGGGCCGATCTTCTTGCCGAGCTTCTTGAACTCGTAATTGTCGAAATATTTGAAGTTGCCCGAGGTGACGCCGACCGCGCCGACGGACAAACGTGTCTTCAGATCGTTGATACGATCGAAATCGACCAGCCGCTCCAGCGTCTTCTTCAGCGGCGCGGTGTCGTAATAGCTCTCTGCCTCTGGGTGGCCCGGCGGCCAGAGCGGCGCGGGCGGGACGCGCGGGACGAAGAAGCCGGGCACGCCAAAGGTCGCGATCAGCGCGGCGCTCGTGGAGTTGAACAGCTCGCGGCTGTGATCACTCTTGCCGACCGGCTTCCAGGGCACCGGCGCTGACACCATCTCCCAGAATTCCTTCAGCCGCTTGACGCGGGTCTGGCCCTCATTGCCCGCAATGATGGCGGCGTTGACCGCGCCGATCGAAATGCCCGCAACCCATTCCGGCTCGAAGCCGAAATGGCACAGCGACTGATAGGCGCCCGCCTGATACGAGCCGAGCGCACCACCGCCCTGGAGCACAAGGACGCGCTGCGCATTGGCGGGGATTCTGTTCGATGCCGGGCCTTGGTGATCGGTCATGAGTGGATCAATGAACTGAGGGCGGCCCACCGTGATCCCAGTTCACGGCGGCGTCAATGTTTTGGGGATCAAGACTGGCTTATCGGGGCTCGGTTGCCGCCATAATCATGGTCCAGAACACCTTGTATTTGGTGTTCGGAGCATAGCTCGCCGCTATACCCAATTTTGTGACACCGCTCTTGAGCATGTTGGCCCGGTGTGGCGGCGAGTCGCGCCAGCCGGAAAATGCTTCCGCCAGCGTATGATAGCCGGCCGAGATGTTCTCGACCGCGACAGTCGCCGGATAGCCGCCGGCAGCGAGCCGCTTGGCGAGCGGCGCACGGACGTCATGGTCCATCTTGTTGGCGGACGCCATTGCCTGGGACTGGGATTCGGCCAGGCGCATGAGGTCGGGATCGATGATGACGGTGCCGAGGCCGTTGTTCTGGCGGTACTGCGAGATCATCACGGCCGCAGCCTGCGCATCCAGCCGCGCGCCTGAAACGGCCATGTCGGCATACATCGACGGCTGTTCGACCGGCGCTTCGTTACCCGCGCAGCCGGCGAGAAGCAAAGCGATGAGAATTGCGGCCGCAGCGCGCATGAATCGGGCCCCCAAAAAAGACGGGCCGTTGTTGCATACCAACCGTGGCTGAAAGGTGAACTTTACGCAATTTTTGAGCCTGAGGTAACGGCCTCAGGCACCCTCAAATATCCGGTAGCGGCGGGGCGCAAGGCCGACGGTGTCGCCGGCGCGCAGTTCCTTGTCGCGGGGCGCGTCGATCTCGATGATCTCGCCGCCGAACAGCGCAACCTCAGCCCGTTGAACCGGACCAAAACTCCGCACGTGCTGCACGGCGCCGTCGAAGGCCCCGGAGCCGGGCGGACCGACCAGCATATCGTGTCGCCGCACGAACAGCTTTGACACACCAGACGCGGTCACCCCGGCCGCCAGATTGAGCTGGCGATCGCCGAGCCGCACCGCGCCATCAGCGACTTCGACCGGCAGCACGATGGACTCGCCGATGAAGCCATGGACGAAAGCGGTCGCCGGATTGTCATAGACATCATCGGGCGAGCCGATCTGCTCAATCTTGCCCTTGTCCATCACCACGACCCGGTTGGCGACCTCGAGCGCCTCCTCCTGGTCGTGCGTGACGAAGATCGAGGTGACGTTGATCTCGTTGTGCAGCGAGCGCAGCCATTTGCGCAGCTCTTTGCGCACCTTCGCGTCCAGCGCACCGAAGGGCTCGTCGAGCAACAGGATCCGCGGCTCGATCGCAAGCGCGCGCGCCAGCGCGATGCGCTGGCGCTGGCCGCCGGAGAGCTGGCTCGGATAGCGGTCTGCGAACCAGTCGAGCTGCACGAGATCGAGCAGCTCCTTTACCCGGGTGCGGATCGTGGCCTCGTCTTTCCGAACCGCGCGCGGCTGCACGCGCAGGCCGAACGCAACGTTCTCGAACACCGTCATGTGACGGAACAGCGCGTAGTGTTGGAACACGAAGCCGACATGACGCTCGCGCGCGCCGCGCGCGAGCGCGTCCTCGCCGTTGAAGGAGACTTCGCCGGAATCCGGCCAATCCAGGCCGGCAATGATCCGAAGCAGCGTCGTCTTGCCGGAACCGGACGGTCCGAGCAGCGCCAGCAACTCGCCATTGTCGACCTTGAGGTCGACGCCGTCGAGCGCGGCAAATGTCCCGAACTTCTTGACGAGATTCCTGACTTCAATGGTCACGGGCGTCGTGTCCTTCGTCCAGATGACGTTCGAGAATGGTTTTTGCGATCAGCGTGATCAGCGCCAGCATCGCGAGCAGCGAGGCGATCGCGAACGCAGCGACGAACTGGTATTCGTTGTAGAGGATCTCGACCAGCAGCGGCATCGTGTTGGTCTCGCCGCGGATGTGGCCGGAGACGACGGAGACTGCGCCGAACTCGCCCATCGCGCGCGCATTACAGAGCAGGACGCCGTAGAGCACGCCCCATTTGATGTTCGGCAAGGTGACGCGGAAAAAAGTTTGCAGGCCCGAGGCACCGAGCGAGATCGCGGCCTCTTCCTCCTGCGTGCCCTGCTCCTGCATCAAGGGGATCAGCGCACGCGCCACGAACGGGAAAGTCACGAATGTGGTCGCAAGCGCAATACCAGGCACCGCGAACAGGATCTGGATGTTGTGGTCACGCAGCCAGCCGCCGAAATAGCCCTGCGCGCCGAACAAGAGCACGAAGACGAGACCCGAGATCACGGGGCTGACTGAGAATGGCAGGTCGATCAGCGTGATCAGGAAGGTCTTGCCCTTGAACTCGAATTTGGCGACCGCCCAGGCTGCGACCACACCGAAGACGAGATTGAGGCCGACCGAGATCGCCGCCACCAGCAGCGTCAGCCGGATCGCGGCCAGCGCCTCCGGCTCCGACAGCGCGGCGAGATAGGCCATGATGCCCTTGGAGAAAGCCTGCGCGAACACGACGACCAGCGGCAGCACGACGAAGACGGTGAGAAAGAGGATCGCGACGGAAATGATCGCGATGCGCACCGCCCTCGGTTCGGTACGAAGGTTTTCGCGCACGGCGACCGCATGCAGGCGCGCTTTCGCGTCGGGCGAGGACAGTGAGACTGAATCGGCGACCTGCATCGTCATCGTATCAGCCCTCAATGTACCGGAATCCGGTTCTGCGCCCAGCGCTGCAACCGGTTGACGGTGAAGATGATGACGAAAGACACGACGAGCATGATGACCGCGATCGCGGTCGCGTCGGCATAGCGGAATTCAGAGAGCCGGATCACGATCAGGAGCGGCGCGATCTCGGAAACGTTCGGCATGTTGCCGGCGATGAAGATCACCGAGCCGTATTCTCCGACGGCACGGGCGAAGGCGAGCGCCAATCCGGTCAGCAGCGCCGGCGCGAGCGACGGCAGGATCACGCGAAAGATGGTCTGCCAACGGCTGGCCCCCAAGCTGCCCGCCGCCTCCTCGATCTCGGGATCGAGATCCTGCAGCACCGGCTGCACGGTGCGCACCACGAAGGGGATACCAATGAAGATCATGGCGACGAAGATGCCGAACGGCGTGAACGCGACCTTGATGCCCAGCGCTGCCAGCGGTGCGCCCAGCCAGCCTTTTTCTGCGAACAGCGAGGTCAGTGCGACACCGGCAACCGCCGTCGGCAGCGCAAAGGGCACGTCGACGATGGCATCGAACAGCCGCCGGCCAGGGAAGCGGTAGCGCACCAATGCCCAGACGATGATGCTGCCCATGACGAGATTGACGCAGGCCGCAGCAAAGGCGAGCCCGAAGGACACCCGCAGCGCGTTCAGCGTGCGACGGCTGGTCAGGATGGTCCAGAACTGCTCGGGGCTCAGCTCAAGCGTGCGCAAGAAAAGGCCTGCGAGCGGAATCAGGATGATGATCGACAGCCAGGACAGCGTCAGTCCCATCGTGAGACCGAAGCCCGGCAATGTCCGTCGTCTTGCTGTGATTGCGCTCACCAGGCCCCCTGCTAATGCCGTCTGCGGCATCGCCCGATCAGTTCCTGTAGATCTGATCGAACACGCCGCCGTCGGCAAAATGTTCTTTCTGTGCCTTGGTCCAGCCGCCGAAAACGTCGTCGATCGTGAAAAGTTCGACCTTGGCGAAGGCGTTCTCGTATGTTTTCGCGACATCGGGATCGCGCGGACGATAGAAATTGTGTGCGGCGATTTCCTGGCCTTCCTTGGTGTACCAATATTGGAGATAGGCATCGGCCGCATTGCGCGTGCCCTTCTTGTCGGCAACCTTGTCGACGATCGTGACCGGCGGCTCGGCGAGGATCGAGAGCGGCGGCGCCACGATCTCGAACTTGTCGGTGCCGAACTCCTTCTGCGCCAGAAACGCCTCGTTCTCCCATGCGAGCAGCACGTCTCCCACGCCGCGCTCGACGAAGGTCACGGTCGAGCCGCGGGCGCCGGTGTCTAGGACAGGCACGTTTTGATAGAGATTTGCGATGAATTGCTTCGCCTTGTCTACGGAGCCGAACTTCTTCAGCGCGTAGCCCCAGGCCGCCAGATAGTTCCAGCGCGCGCCGCCCGACGTCTTCGGGTTGGGCGTGATGACGGAAACGCCCGGCTTGACCAGATCGTCCCAGTCCTTGATGCCCTTGGGGTTGCCCTTGCGCACCAGGAACACGATGGTCGAGGTGTAGGGCGATGAATTCTGCGGCAGGCGCTTCTGCCAATCGGCGGCGGTGAGCCCTTTGGCCGCAATCGCATCGATGTCATAGGCGAGCGCGAGCGTCACCACGTCGGCCTGCAATCCGTCGATCACCGCGCGCGCCTGCGATCCGCTGCCGCCATGCGACTGCTTGATCTCGACGCTCTTGCCGGTCTCCTTCTGATAGGCGTTCGCAAACGCCTTGTTGAATTCGACATAGAGCTCACGCGTCGGATCGTACGACACGTTCAAGAGATTGATGTCAGCAGCGAGAGCCGAGCTTGCCCAGAGGAGGCCTGCCGCGAGCGGAACGATACGGCGGATCATGTCCATCTCCATTCACCTCGACGACGTCGGTGTCGCCGATGGCATGCAGGCATAACTCGGATCGAAACGCTCTTAAGTCAACGGAACCGGATTTTCTTGTTTGCGGCGACGTAGCGCGGCTGTGCTACGAAATCTTCATCGTGTGGATGCCGCATTCTGTCTTGGCGCGACCGCGCCAACGACCGGCCCGCTCGTCCTCGCCTTCGGCCGCGCGGCTGGTGCAAGGCATACACCCAACCGACAGGAAACCTGAGGCCTGAAGTGGATGCTGCGGCAATTTGGCACGCACGAAGATCGCCTTGATGTCGTCGCGCGAGACATTGGCGAACGGATTGAACTTCAACCGCGCGCCGTCATCCTCGACGACGGGAATCTCGGCACGCACGCCGCCCTGAAAACGCTTGCGGCCGTTGATCCATGCGGTGAACGGTTCTAACGCCCGCGCCAACGGCTCGACTTTGCGGATGCGGCAGCAGGCGTCGGGATTGGAGAACCAGAGATCGCGATCGGGATCCTCGCGCGTCAACGTCTCCGTCAGAGGCGTGATTGATCGGACATCCTTCAGCCCGAGCGTCGCCATCAGCGTGTCGCGATAGGCGAGCGTCTCCTCGAACAGCCAGCCGGTATCGAGGAAGACCACCGGGATCGCCGGATCGACGTCGGCCACCACCTTGAGCAGCGCGGCCGATTCCGTGCCGAACGACGACACGACCGCCAACTGTTCGCGTCCGACTACCTTCAACGCGGCAGCAACGACTTCCGCGGGCGAGGCATCGCGCAACGCGCGATCCAGCTCCTCGACGGACGGCAGCGCTGGCGCGGATGACGATGAACCCTGCGGCGCGACCGTGTTCACGTGCCGACACCTTCCGAATGGCGCAGCTGCATGCGCCGATGCAGCGCCGTGATGCGGCCGTCGCCGGTCGGCTGGTAGAACACCGAATAGCGCTTCACGGTCTGCGTGAAGGCTTCCGCATCGGCCTGCTTCTTGACCTCGAAGCTGTCGAAGCCGGCGCGCAGCATGAACACGAACTGGTCGCGCAGCACCTGACCGGTGGCGCGCAGTTCGCCGCGATAGTCGTAGCGTTCGCGCAGCAGCCGCGACTGGCTGTAGGCGC
Organism: Bradyrhizobium sp. UFLA05-125; assembly: GCF_059803515.1. Classification (NCBI taxonomy): domain Bacteria; kingdom Pseudomonadati; phylum Pseudomonadota; class Alphaproteobacteria; order Hyphomicrobiales; family Nitrobacteraceae; genus Bradyrhizobium; species Bradyrhizobium sp. UFLA05-125. The sequence goes on from NZ_JBANBJ010000019.1 coordinate 111,010, forward strand.
GGCCATCGCGGAAGGTCGGGAACACCAGCGCGACCACGGCAAGCTTGCCGAGATACGGCACCAGCGCGTCGATGTCGCGATTGTTCGGCCAGATGACGCCGACCTTGCCGGGACGCGCAAGCAGGGCGTCCGCATCCCTCAGGAAGCGATCGCCGGGGAGCAGGATATCGCCGGCGGCGGGCAACGGCGCATCGACGTCGAGCTTGACGAAACTATCCTCGACGATCTTTCCGCCCTTAACGAGTGGCATAAACCCGCTCCTTGAATGGTTCGACGCCGAGGCGCTTCACGGTATCGATAAACAGTTCCTCCGGCCGCTCGCGCAGTGCCAGATAGGCCTCGACGACATCCTCGATGACGTCGGCAACCTCGTCGAACTTCACGCCGGGCCCAATCAGTGTCCCAAGAGCCGCACTCTCGTCGGCGCGGCCGCCGATGGTGATCTGGTAGACCTCCTCACCGTTCTTCTCGACGCCGAGAATGCCGATATGGCCGACATGGTGATGGCCACAGGCATTGATGCAGCCCGAGATGTTGATGTGCAGCCGGCCGATCAAGTTGGCGAGCTCGTGATTGGCAAAGCGCCGCGTCAACTCCTGCGCGATCGGGATCGAACGCGCGTTCGCCAGTGAGCAATAGTCGAGGCCCGGACAGGCGATGATGTCGGTGATCAGGTTGACATTGGGCGTGGCGAGCCCGAGCTTGTCGAGCGCCTTCCACAGCGCCGGCAGGTCGCGCTTGGCGACATGCGGAAGCGCCAGGTTCTGCTCATGGCCGACACGGATTTCGCCGAAAGAGTATTTCTCGGCAAGGTCGGCGAGTGCGTCCATCTGCTCGGCCGTGGCATCGCCCGGAGGTCCGCCGGTCGGCTTCAACGAGATCGTGACGATCGAGTAGCCCTGGACCTTGTGTGGGGCCACCGAGTTCTTCCGCCACGCCTCGAACTCCGGATCGGCCGCGGCCTGTCGGAGTTCGTCCGGCATATGTGGCAGCTTCTCGTAAGCCGGGTAGGTGAAGCGCGAGCGGATGTCCTCGATGACGTTGTCGTCGATCTGGAGCGAGGAGTTGCGGATATGCTGCCACTCGTCCTCGACCTCGCGCGAAAACTTCTCGATGCCGAGCTCGTGCACGAGGATCTTGATGCGCGCCTTGTAGATATTGTCGCGGCGGCCATACTGGTTGTAGACGCGCAGGATCGCCTCGACATAGCTCAGGATGTCGCGGCCATGAACGAAGTGCTTGATGGTCTTGGCGATGAACGGCGTGCGGCCGAGCCCGCCGCCGACCAGCACCTCGAAGCCGGTCTCGCCCCTCTCGTTCTTGACGAGGCGCAAGCCGATGTCGTGGATCTTGATCGCGGCGCGATCGTGATCGGACGCGGTGATCGCGATCTTGAATTTGCGCGGCAGGAACGAGAACTCGGGATGCAGCGTGGTGTGCTGGCGGAGCAGCTCCGACCAGATGCGTGGATCCTCGATCTCGCCGGGCGCGACGCCGGCCCACTGGTCCGAGGTGACGTTGCGCATGTTGTTGCCGGAGGTCTGCATCGCATGAATGCCGACTTCGGCGAGATCGGCGAGCGCATCCGGCAATTCGGCGAGCTTGATCCAGTTGAACTGGATGTTCTGCCGCGTGGTGAAGTGGCCATAACCGCGGTCATAGCGGCGCGCGACGTGGGCAAGCCGGCGCAGCTGCTCCGAGGACAGCGTCCCGTACGGGATCGCGACGCGGAACATGTAGGCGTGAAGCTGAAGATAAACGCCGTTCTGCAAGCGCAGGATCTTGAACTCGTCCTCGGTGAGCTCGCCCGAGAGGCGGCGCTTCACTTGGTCGCGAAATTCCGAGACCCGCTCGTTGACCAGCGTGCGGTCGATTTCGTCGTAAGCGTACATTAGAAAATGCCTTAAACTTGGGCCTGCGATCCGATGGTCACACCGGTGCGGCGGATCTGCTCGCGCAGGTTTCCGGGGAGGATCTTGCCCTCCTCGTCGACCTGCACAGGGGCGATATAGGCGCCAACTGCGCCGACGTCATCGGCCACCGACTCTGCGAGCAACGCCTTGGCCTCATCCGAGTTGCGCACGATCGCCGCCTCCGACAGGTCTGCAGACCAGCCCTTGGCGGCGGTGCGATACACCACGATGCCATCCCAGGTGCGGTTGGCGGTCACGATCGAGGGGCCGGCGATCTTGATTTTCTTTTGTTCAAGCGGAGAGGTCATTGCGCAGCTTCCAATAGCTCAGAGATGATTTGCCTGGTGGATTGATGGCGAAAGGCGCCGGCATGCCGGACCACGTCGCCGATGACGAGAATGGCGGGACCGCCGTCAAGACGCCTGACGAGCTCGGGCAGCTCGGCAAGCGTGCCGATCGCGCCTTGCGCATCGGGGCGCGTGACACGGGCGAACACGCCGACCGGTGTCTCCGGCGAGCGGCCGGCGGCCAACAGACCCGCGCGCACCACGGGCGCAGCGGTCATGCCCATATAGACGACGACAGTCATCTTGGTGTCGGTCAGCGTCGACCAGTCGACGGTCTCGGCATCCCGCGCCTTGTGCGCGGTGAGGAGGGTGATGCGCAGTGCTTCGTGACGGTAGGTGAGCGGCACCTCGAAGTCGGCAGCGGCCCCGAGACCGGCGGTGATGCCGGGAATAATCGAATAGGCGACGCCGGCCGCGCGCAGCGCCTCCACTTCCTCGCCGCCGCGACCGAACACGAAGGGGTCGCCGCCCTTCAGGCGCACCACACGCTGGCCTGACTGCGCGGCTTCGATCATCAGCTTGTTGATCGCGTCCTGGCCGATGCCTGGCTTGCCGACACGGCGGCCGACCGGAATGCGTGCCGTGTCGCGGCGGATACGATCGAGAATTTCAGGTGACACCAGCTCGTCATAGAAAACGACGTCGGCATCCTGGAGCGCGCGCAGCGCCTTGATCGTGAGAAGATCGGGATCGCCGGGGCCGGCGCCTACCAGCGCGACGTGCCCTGCCGGCTTGTCGGCCAGCGCAAATGCGGAGGGATCGATAATGGCCTTGAGCGCGGCTTCCGCCTCGGCCTTTCGGCCCGCAAGCACCAGCGCACCGATGGGACCGTCGATCACGCGTTCCCAGAAGCGGCGGCGCAGCGGAAACTCGGCAATCGCGGCATGAATGGATTTGCGGAAGCCGCCGATGAATTCGGCAAGATCGCCGATCCTAGCGGGCAGCAGCGCCTCGATCTTCTCGCGCACGCGCCGCGCCACGACCGGCGAGGCACCGCCCGTGCCGACGGCAACCACGACGTCGCCACGGTCGACGATCGCGGGGAAAATGAAGCTCGAATGCTCGAGATCGTCCATGACGTTGACGGGCAGCCCGAGCGATCGCGCGCGCGCAGACATCGCCACGCCAATGTCACCTGCGCCTGCGCATACTATGGCGATAACCCCGGTCAGATCCGCGGTCAGCGGATCGCCGTCGAGAAAGGTCACGCGTTGTGCATCATCAGCGCCAACGCCGCTGAGATCGTGATTGTCATCCGTCGCATGCACGCGGATGCGCGCGCCAGCCGCCGCGAGCACTCGCAATTTCGCGCGCAGCAGCTCGCCGGCGCCGATGAGGACCACCGGACCGGTCTTGATGTCGAGGAACACCGGCAAGAAGCGCATACGGTACTCGCTTCCCCAATTACGGGGTTGACTGGAATTATTTTCTATATATGTCTCGTTTCGGGCGCGCAAAGAGAAAATTTTTTCTTCTCTTCCGCACCGCAACTATAGAATTTTCGCCTCCAAACGCAAAGTGGCAGAGATGCATCTTCTCAAGGACGATTCCGCAGCTGTCGGAGTGAGCAGCCCGGCCCTCATCGGCCGCGTCGGCGCGCAAGAATTTTCTCCGGATCTTCCGCCCAGCATGGACCATCTCGACCAGTTGGAAGCGCAGAGCATCTATATCTTCCGCGAGGCCTTCGCCCGGTTGAAGAAGATCGCGCTCTTGTGGTCGCTCGGCAAAGACTCGAATGTCATGATCTGGCTGGCACGGAAGGCCTTCTTCGGCCGCATGCCCTTCCCGGCCCTGCATGTCGACACCGGCAAGAAGTTTCCCGAGATGTATCGCTTCCGCGATCATTATGGAAAGGAGTGGGACCTCGACCTGCGCGTCGAGCCCTGCCCGCCCATCGATGCCGTCGATCCGACGCTGCCGCCGGCCGCACGCTCGGCCGCACGCAAGACCGAAGGACTGAAGATGGCGCTCGCCAAATTTGGCTTCGACGGCCTGATCGCCGGCATTCGCCGCGACGAGGAGGCGACGCGTGCCAAGGAGCGCGTGTTCTCGCCGCGCGGTCTCGAAGGCAATTGGGACGTGCGCGACCAACCGCCGGAATTCTGGGACCATTTCAACGCCTCGCCGCCGCAGGGCGCGCATTTGCGCATCCACCCGATCCTGCATTGGACCGAGGCCGACATCTGGGCCTACACCAAGCGCGAGAACATCCCGATCATTCCGCTGTATCTCGCCAAGGACGGCAAGCGCTATCGCTCGCTGGGTGATCAGGACATCACCAATCCGGTCGCTTCGACAGCGTCCAGCATCGACGAGATCCTGATCGAGCTCGAACAGACCAAGGTGCCGGAGCGCGCGGGCCGCGCGCTCGACCACGAGACCGAGGACGCCTTCGAGCGCCTGCGCGTCGCCGGTTATCTCTGATCCCTGAGGACGCAACGCGACCATGAACATGATCGTCACCTCTGCTACGCCGGCAACTCCGAACGGCACCACGCGTCCGCAGGTCCGCATCGTCATCGTCGGACATGTCGACCACGGCAAGTCGACGCTGGTCGGCCGCCTCTTGCACGAGACCGGCAGCCTGCCCGAGGGCAAGCTCGAAATGCTCAAGGCCGTCAGCGCGCGTCGCGGCATGCCGTTCGAATGGTCGTTCCTGCTCGATGCGCTGCAGACCGAGCGTGATCAGGGCATCACCATCGACACTACGCAGATCCGCTTCCGCACCAATTCGCGCGACATCGTGCTGATCGACGCGCCCGGCCACGCAGAATTCCTGCGCAACATGATCACCGGCGCCTCGCAAGCCGACGGCGCGGTGCTGATCATCGATGCACTCGAAGGCGTGCGCGACCAGACCCGCCGGCACGGCTATCTCCTGCATCTGCTCGGCGTGAAGCAGGTCGCGATCGTCGTCAACAAGATGGACCGCGTCGACTTCAGCGCCGATCGCTTCAAGGAGATCAGCGATGAGATTTCTGCACATCTGAAAGGCCTCGGCGTCACGCCGACGGCGGTGATCCCGATTTCGGCCCGCGACGGCGATGGCGTCGCGGAACGGACCGATCGCATCGGCTGGTACAAGGGCCCGACCGTCGTCGAGGCGCTCGATCATCTCGAGCCGGCGCGGCCGCTGGAGACGCTGGCGCTGCGGCTGCCCGTGCAGGCGATCTACAAGTTCGACGATCGTCGCATCGTGGCGGGCCGCATCGAATCTGGCAGCCTCAAAGCCGGCGACGAGATCGTCATCATGCCCGCCGGCAAGATCGCCAAGATCAAGACCGTCGAGAGCTGGCCGGTGACACCCGTCGCCGCGCGGCAGGGCGCGGGCCGCTCGGTCGGCATTACGCTCGACCGCGAACTGTTCGTGGAGCGCGGCGATATCATCGCGCATGCGGGGGCCGCTCCGCGCGAAACGCGGCGTCTGCGGGCGCGCATATTCTGGCTGCACGACAAGCCGCTCGCCAAGGGCGATCAGCTCCTGGTGCGCTGCGGGCCGAAGGAAAGCCGCGCCACGGTCGTTGCGATCGAAAAGGCGGTCGATCCCGGCGAGCTCGAAAGCAGCGAGAACAAGGCGATTGGCCGCAACCATGTCGGCGAGATCGACATTTCGCTTTCGAATCCAATTGCCACCGATCCCTATACCGAGAACCCGCGCACCGGGCGCCTCGTGATCGAGGTCTCCGGGCGCATCGCCGGCGGTGGCCTCGTGCTGTCGGTCGACGCTGGCCAGCGCGCCGTGCCCGTCGACATCGTGCCGGTCGAATCCGCACTCCGTCCCGACGAGCGCTCCGCGCGCTATCAGCACAACGGCGCCGTGGTCTGGCTCACGGGCCTGCCCGCCTCCGGCAAATCGACGCTGGCAAAAGCGCTGGAACGGCGGCTGTTCACCAATGGCGGCTCGCCGATCCTGCTCGACGGCGACACGCTGCGCGCCGGCTTGAACAGCGATCTCGGCTTCTCTGCCGCCGATCGCAGCGAGAACATCCGGCGGCTTGCGGAGGTCGCGACGCATCTCGCCCGCAACGGCCATATCGCGATCGTCGCGGCCGTCTCGCCCGCGCGCGAGGACCGCGCCACGGCACGCCGCATCGCCGACACGACGTTCCGCGAGATCTACGTCGCAACGCCCGCCGAAGTCTGCGAGAGCCGCGATCCCAAGGGCCACTACGCAAAAGCCCGCTCCGGCGCGCTTCAGTCATTCACCGGCATCGGCAACGACTACCAGCCGCCGCAAGGTGCCGAGCTGACCATCGATACCTCGACGCGTTCCGTCGCGGACGCGACCGACGCGATCGAACAGATGTTGAAGGCAAGCGGCGTGCTGTTCGACGAGGTCGTCGACCTCGCCTCAAATATTTGAGTCCCTTCTATTTCCCCTTGTCGTCGCCCGGCTTGACCGGGCGACCCGGTATTCCAGAGACAGCGATGGGATACGGAAAGGCCGCAGCGAACTGGATTCCCCGCCTTCGCGGGGAATGCCAACGTCCGCGCCACCTCAACTTGACATTTTGACAGACCTTTAGGGGTCTTCTCACCGCCTAGGTTTTGAGGCTAATAGGGCCTCGAAACCCGCCGGCGGCGGATGCATTTTGCTGCTTTCGGACCCGAAACCAGCCAAAAAAACGCCATTCCAACAAGAAAGTCCCTCATGAAACGCCACGACGCCCATGGTTTGAAGATCGCCCCTGTTCTCTTCGACTTCATCGCGAAGGAAGCGGCCCCGAAGACGGGGATCGCACCGGACGCGTTCTGGGCCGGGCTTGCTGCAATCGTGAAGGAGCTGGGTCCCAAGAACCGCGCGCTGCTCGCGGCTCGCGACGCCTTGCAGGCCAAGATCGACGACTGGCATCGCGCACATAAGGGCAAGCCGTTCGACATCAATGCCTATACCGCATTCCTGAAGGAGATCGGCTATCTGCTGCCCGAGCCTGTGACGCAGAAGGTCGAGACCGCTGATGTCGACGAGGAGATCGGCAAGATCTGCGGGCCGCAGCTCGTCGTGCCCCTCACCAACGCGCGCTATGCGCTGAACGCGGCGAATGCGCGCTGGGGCTCGCTCTACGACGCCTTCTACGGCACCGACGCGATCCCGCACGATGCTACTGATACCGCCAAGGGCTACAGCAAGTCACGCGGCGACAAGGTGATCGCCAAGGCCAAGGCATTCCTCGATGCCGCCGTGCCGCTCGCGACCGGCAGCCACACCGACGTCACCGCCTATAGCGTGGTCGCAGGCCAGCTCGCGGCGAAGCTGAAGAGCGGCAACGCGACTGCGCTGAAGAACGCCGCGCAGTTCGCGGGTTACGTGGGCGATGCGGCGGCGCCTTCCGCGGTGTTGCTCGTCAACAACGGCCTGCATGTCGAGGTGAAGATCGATCGCGGCAACACGATCGGCAAGGACGATCCGGCCGGCGTTGCCGACATGATCATGGAGGCCGCCGTCTCCACCATCCTCGACATGGAAGACTCCGTCGCCGCGGTCGATGCCGAGGACAAGGTGCTGCTCTACCGCAACACGCTCGGGCTGATGAACGGCACGCTGTCGGCGGATTTCGAGAAGGGCGGCAAGACGCTGACCCGCGCACTCAACGCCGACCGCAGCTACAAGACGCCGGACGGCAAGGGCGAGGTGAAGCTGCACGGCCGCAGCCTGCTGCTGATCCGCAATTGCGGTCACCACATGTTCACCGACGCAGTGCTCGACGAGACGGGCGAGGAAATTCCGGAAGGCCTGTTGGATGCCGCCGTCACCGGCCTGCTTGCAATCCATGACCTCAAGGGTCTTTCCAAGAGCAAGAACAGCCGCACCGGCTCGGTCTACATCGTCAAGCCGAAGATGCACGGTCCCGACGAGGTCGCGCTGACCTGCGAGATCTTCGGCCGCGTCGAGAAGATGCTGGCGCTGCCGGAGAACACGCTCAAGGTCGGCATCATGGACGAGGAGCGGCGCACCACCGTGAACCTCAAGGCCTGCATCCAGCAGGCCTCCAAGCGCATCGTCTTCATCAATACCGGTTTCCTCGACCGCACCGGCGATGAGATCCACACCTCGATGGAAGCGGGTCCGATGATCCGCAAGAACGAGATGAAGGCGCAGCCGTGGATCAAGTCCTATGAGGACTGGAACGTCGACATGGGTCTGATCGACGGCCTGCCCGGCCACGCCCAGATCGGCAAGGGCATGTGGGCGGCGCCCGACAAGATGGCGGACATGCTGCAACAGAAGCTCGCGCATCCGCAGGCCGGCGCCACCACCGCCTGGGTGCCCTCGCCGACCGCAGCGACGCTGCACGCCCTGCACTACCACCAGGTCAACGTCATCGCGCGCCAGCAGGAACTCGCCAAGGGCGGGCCCCGCGCAAAGCTCTCCGACATCCTCACCATTCCGGTGTCGAAGTCGAACTGGGCGCCCGATGACGTCAAGCAGGAGATCGACAACAACTGCCAGGGCATTCTGGGCTACGTGGTGCGCTGGATCGACCAGGGCGTCGGCTGCTCCAAGGTGCCTGACATCCACGACGTCGGGCTGATGGAAGACCGCGCCACCTTGCGCATCTCGAGCCAGCATCTGGCGAACTGGCTGCACCAGGGCGTCATCACCGAACAGCAGGTGATGGAGTCACTCAAGCGCATGGCGGTCGTCGTCGACAAGCAGAATGCCGGTGACCCAATCTACAAGCCGATGGCGCCGTCGTTCGACGGCCTCGCATTCAAGGCCGCCTGCGACCTCGTCTTCAAGGGCCGCACACAGCCGAACGGCTACACCGAGTACATCCTCACCGCACGCCGCCGCGAGGCCAAGGCCCTGGGCTAAGGGGCGGCCGGGTAGGCTCGGTCATTCAGGTGTCAAAAGCCCCGGCGCACACCGGGGCTTTTTTGTCGGTGCCGAGTACCCGGATTTTCGCTTCGCGCCATCCGGGCTACAGCTTCCGCCTAGAACACCGCGAGATATTTCAACAGCGAGACGATGCCGATGATGATGACGATGACACGCGCGATCTGCTTGGCGCGACCATCCATCGGCAACATGTTGATGAGATAAAGAACGAGAATGACGACGAGAAAGGTGACGAGCACGCCAACGAGCATCGGAAGGCCCCCTTCAGGCAAATTGCTAAGGAACTCCTAACGCCCGGCCGCTGCTCCGGTTCCGCTGCGGCAACCCATTACATTTTCGAACAAATACGCGGCGACACAGGAGATCACGCAGCACGCAATTGCTGCGCAGGGCACCAGGAACGTCTCGGACAGCATCGCCGGTGTGGGAGTGCTCCCGACAAAATGTCGAAAACAACCCCATGCAAAGTAGCCGGGGGTGGTTCGGGCGACGCCAAAAGCCGTTGACACGTCGGGAAATCACCCGCGCAATTCCATCATCGGATAGGCTGGATGCCTCGCCATTCGCGGGACATGACCGTGCCCCGTGAAACGCTCCCGCGCCGATAGCAGCACTCACTCCCGCGCCACCACGGGCAGGTGGCGGAATTTCGCCCGCATGGACTCCGGCAGCGGCGAGAAGTTCATGGCGACGCCATGCCTGTCGGTGGCATTGCGATTGGCGACCACCAATCCGCCGGGGCTCGCGACGATATCGCCCTTGCGCAAGGTCGGGTCGTCCGTGACCTTGACCGCGGCAAGGCCGACGGAATCCTTGCCATTGCAGGTACAGCCCGCGACGAGCTCGTTGCGGTAGCGGTAGGCATTCGGCAGGTCGGCATACTCCTGCCCGGTCTCCGTGGTCGCATCGTCGATGTCGCTGCCATAGACCAGCGTGGTCTCGGCCGCCGGGCAGAAGCTGTTGCAGCTCTGCGCCTTGCTTTCGCTGTCGTTGCCTTGCGCCGGGAAGTGGCGCCCGTCGCAGGTGCGTACGCACCAAGCCTGCCCGCCGCCATAGGAACGCGCCCGCGGCGCCTCGTAGCGCGGCATGTCGTCGGTCGGGAATGGCATCCTGATCTGTGGCGGCGGCCGGGCACCGAACGCGCCGAACAGCGCCGAGAGGAAATCCTCCGCTCGCGCCGACGACGTCAGCGCCAGGCTGAGCGAAGCGAACAGCAAGACCGCCGCTCCGCCTGTCGCTATGACTGTTGAACGCCCGATCATGTTACCTCGGCGCCGAAGTGGTCACGGAGACAGGCGACAGATTGAGCGCCTGGCGTCCCGAAGCCAGCGTCGTCGTGACCGGACGCGCGGGCTTGCGCAGGCCATCGCCGCCACGCGCCACGAGCGGCGCGCTCTTCGGGAGCACCACGACCCTGGTACCGATGTTGACCCGGCTGAAGAGATCGACGACGTCCTCGTTGGTCATGCGAATGCAGCCGGAGGAGACGAACTTTCCGATCGTGGTGGGATCATTGGTGCCGTGGATGCGATATTCGCTTGCGCCCAGATACATCGCGCGCGCGCCGAGCGGATTGCCGAGGCCGCCGGCGACGAAGCGCGGCAGATAGGGCTGGCGCGCGATCATCTCCGCCGGTGGATGCCAGTCCGGCCATTCCGCCTTGCGACTGATCGACTGCACGCCCGACCAGGTGAAGCCATCGCGCCCGACACCGACGCCGTAGCGGATCGCACGGCCCTGACCGAGCACGTAATAGAGCACGGTATTTCCGGTATCGATCACGATCGTGCCGGCCGGCTGGCTGCCGTCGAAACCGACGATCTGCCGGCGCAGTCGCTCCGGCAGCACAGACTCGTCCGAGGCAACCTGATCATCCGAGGCCTGCGGCTGCTCGGTCACATAGCCTTGCGGAAAGGCCTGCGGCTGCATCGGCGCGAAGCCAAGCGTCTGCGCGCTTGCAGCGCCGAGGGACATCGTCAGCAATGCTGTCGCAAGGGCAAAGGCGGTGAAGGCGCACGGCGAAGACCGGCGGTGGGATGCAGATAACTGTGTCATGTGCTGCCCCGTTTGAATCGAAGTGCATCAGGGTGATGCGCTGCCGAACAAACGCGCTTGTGACGACTCAAGTTCCGCGCGCTCGCGCTGCCGGCCGGTCACAGTCAAGGGAAGGCGACTTCACGAGTCCGCGACGGAACCTTCCGGTCAGAGGCACGTTCTTCAGCAGTCTTGCGCGCGCGGAGCGTGAGCTCCGTGCGGGAGAATGGCTGTGCGCGTCCTTCCCAGTGAACGTCTGCTTTCCAACGACAGCGAAGGCACGCCGCTTCCCGACAGCAAAAGCGATCTGCCGCCGATCATCCGGCGCACCGAGTTCGTCGCCTTCTCGCTCGCTTGTATGCTTCTGATCACGGTCGTGGCCGTGCTCTATGTCGGCAAGCCGTTCTTCCTTCCCGTGGTAATGGCCTTCGTCACCGGCACCATGCTGTCGCCGGCGGCCACATTTCTGGAGCGGCAACGGGTACCACGCGCGCTGGCCGCGGTGCTGATCGTGATCACGGTCACTGCGATGGTCACCTTCGTCGTCGCCCTGATCGCTTCGCCCGTCATGGAATGGAGCACCCGCCTGCCGGAGCTCGGCGCGCGGCTCAAGGACAAGCTGCATTTGTTCGACCGGCCGCTGGCGCTGTGGCAGGAGCTGCAAGCCATGGTCGGCGGTTCGGAAGGCCTGCCGAGCTTCCAGATGCCGAAGTTCGAATGGGTGCAACCGACCCTGGAATTCCTGTCGCCGACCTTCACCGAATTCCTGCTGTTCTTCGCGACCCTGATCCTCTTCATCGCGAGCTGGCGCGAGCTGAGGCGCGCCCTGATCATGACCTTCAGCGACCGCGATGCGCGGCTGCGCACGTTGCGGATCCTCAACGAGATCGAGGTCCATCTCGGCACCTATCTCTTGACGGTGACGGTCATCAATATCGGCGTTGGCATCGCCACCGGAATCGTCTGTGCGCTGACCGGCATGCCCAATCCGGCCGGGCTGGGCGCGCTGGCTGCGACGCTGAACTTCATCCCGATCATCGGACCGATCGCGATGTTCGTCGTGCTCGTCGTGGTCGGCCTGATCGCCTTTCCGACCCTCGGCAGCGGATTGATGGCAGCGCTCGCCTTCGGCGGCCTCACCTTCCTGGAGGGACATTTCGTCACGCCCACCATCATCGGCCGGCGGCTGGCACTTAATGCACTGGCGGTATTCCTCGCGCTCGCCTTCTGGACCTGGCTGTGGGGCCCGATGGGGGCATTCCTGTCATCGCCGCTTCTGATCGTCGCGCTGATCCTGAAGGAGCATCTTGCTCCGGCGGATGCGCCGCAATTGCCCGGAGACTAGGCATGATGGGGGGTAGGCGTGATGGCTGCCACGAAGGAGGTGCGCCCCCTCTCCCGCTTGCGGGGGAGGGCGGGGGTGGGGGTGTTTCCGTAATCGATACTCCCACCGTGGAGAGATCCCCCACCCGGCGCCGCGCGCCGACCTCCCCCGCAAGCGGGAGAGGTTGAACGAGCCCGTGGCTCGATCGATTCAAACTAGAGCCAGTTGGCTCTACGCAGTTTCCACAAGGGGAACTTCCGTCACGGCGGAACGTTTTCCGGCTAGCTCACCGCCAACGATCCGGAGCTTTCGATGTCAATGTCCAATGCCGAAACAGGAATGAAAGACTGGACCGACAAGGCCACCCGCGAACGCCTCGAAAAGGATGTCCTAGCCGTGAAAAACGATATTGCCGCCCTCACCGAACAGATCACCGACGCGCTCAATACCTTTGCCAACTCCGCCGGCAAGCAGGCCCGTCGCGGCTACAAGCAGGCGCGCCAACAGGTGGATTCAGCGATGGATGACGCCTCCGAGCGCGGTAGTGCGATGATGGATGCGGCGCAGGACGCAGCGACCTCGCTGGAGGAAACGCTCGAGGATGCCATCACCCAGCGCCCGCTCGCGACCGTAGGTATTGCGCTCGGTATCGGCTTCCTGATCGGCATCGCCTGGCGCCGCTAAAAGCCGAGCCCCGAAGAGGACCGAACTTCATCGCCATGCTGGCGGGAGGGATTGAGGAGCGAGGGCGATGTTTCAGCGGATAATCGATGGCATCAGCGCCTCGACCGGTACGACCGTGCGGCTGACGTCGCTGGCGGCAGCCGCGGCGCTTGCGCTCTTCATCACCACGGCCTTTCTCTGCGCCGCGGTCTTCATCCTGGTGCTGCAAAACTATGGTCCGGTGCAGGCGTGCCTTGCCGGCGCCGGCGTGTTCTTCCTGCTCACGCTGGCCGCCGCCGGTAGCTACATCGCCTACAAGAGAGAGACCGAGAAGCGCGCGCGACAGGCGGCGGAAAAAGCTGCACGATCCGCGGCGCAAAGCATGCTTTCCGATCCCATGCTGATCGCAACCGGCTTGCAGATCGTCCGCGCCATCGGCATCAAGCGGCTGCTTCCCATCCTCGCGATCGGCGGCGTGGCGCTCGGCATCATGGCAAGCCGGGCCGGGACAGCCGAAGAGGAGGCCTCGCCCGAGCCGGCCGAATAATTATCGGGCAGAATTCGAACTGATCAGGTCACGCAGCGGCCGGGCTGGAGCAGCTTTGCGATTTCAGTCAGCGAGCTGACGACGGGTTCGCAGGCCACCGTGGGCTTGCGCCCCTGCTTTTGCAGCAGGACGGGCGGCTTGGCGTGGCTGGCATTGCCGGTCTCGATTGTTGCAGGAACACGCAGCAGCACTGACGTATCGGCGAGATCGTTGAGGCGCATCGACACGGTGCGGGTCGAAGTCGCCGCAGGTCTCGGACTGGCGATGCGGTCCGCCTTGCCGGCGCGATTGACGATGTGGTCCGGTTCGTCAGCGACAGTCTGCCAGCGATTGGCAAGATCGTGGCCCGACGCCAGTTGCACGGCACCGAGCGTCAGCGAGATGGCGACTGCGCTCAAGAACGCTTTGCTGATCTGTGACATGGTTGTTCGTCCCTCGCCCCATGGCGATCGCTGGAACAACGCTGCCGGATTGTCCGGGGTTCTCGGGCGTCACGATCACTTAACCGTGTGCGAAATTGAGACGGTCAAAAATGAGACGGTCAAAAGAAGCACGGCTCAAAAATAATTTGCAGCGCCTGGAACGACTCTCGCGCGCCGGAGTCATCATGGCAGCCGGTTATTCCCCCCTGCCCCATAAACCGGCGACGTAGGGCGCGACTGTGGTGATGCCAGTCGCGCCTTACTTTTTTCTGCGAAAATCTGCGCCATTTGGAAAGCCGCCCCACCATCCGCCCCGCCACCCGACCGGAAGACCCGATCGTTGGTGCTGCTGCGCTTGCGGTGGAGCGGAGCAAGGAACCCTCCGCATCACGGCAGATGGAGGAATGCAGCGACCGCTGGAGCAGGGTGCGATAAAGAAAATTTCGCCCGCGGGAGGAAGCCGAACTTTTCCTAATCATCGCTGGTGTTCGCCACCGCACGCGCTGACGCTCATGTCTTCTCATTGACGTTTTTTGGCTGCTCAAGCAATTCTCGTCAGTCGAGTTTGAAAGGCGGAGCCTATGCGTCAAAATGCGCGAGAACAAATCGAGCAGAATCTCCCGACTTCGAGGCCTTCCGACCAAAGTCCGAAGCCTTCCGAGCAAAGAAATATACGGTTTGCCGAGCGGCTAACCTGTACGATCGACGAAGCGAGCCAAGCCACCGGCCTGGGGCGTACCAAACTCTACGAGTTGATAGGCGCAGGAAAACTGGACACGAGGTCCGTCGGACGTCGGCGGTTGGTGCTTGTATCTTCACTTCAAGCGCTGCTCCAAGTGAATTACCCGAGGACCAGCGGAAAAGAGGGGCTCGCGTAACCGTCACAAGACTCGCGGTGTCAGCGTCAGCGCTCTCATCGACCCGTGCAACCTCGACCAAGCGGTCGGCGTCGTCGTCGCTTGGCCGAACCCAGCGGCCGGGACGCATCCGCGATCGCGGCTTGCTCAGCGGCAAACACCTCTTCATTCTGGTGGTTTTCTTCGGCCGTGAGGCGCGCCAAAGGACGCCGAGAAAAGCGCGCGGCATCCCATTCTGGGATATTATTCTGCCGCAGATCGAGAAGGTGCGCCCAGCTATTAGCGCGCGACACCGACAATGTCGGCAGGATCAGCATTTCGACGCTTTGCGCCACCATTGGCTTCCGATCGTTTCATCGCGCTGCTCTGCCTCGGCGGGCGCTTTTGTTCAGGTGCGCCTCGAGCGAGGTAACGCTTTCCAGCACGGCCTCAAACCTCGGCGGCTCGCCGAAGATCATGCCAGTCATGGCTCTGTAGTCGACACGCAGATGCTCGATCATCTCATCGTGTGGGGCAAGCGCAAAGGAGCCAGGCGCAGCGCTCGCGAGATCGAAGTCGGCGCGGTTGAAGAACATCCGGGCGTGCGCGACGCAATCGGCTCCGAGCTCCGGGTCCTCGATTGCGGAAGCTCCGGCCGACGTCGGAACGAGCTTATGCAGGTCATAATAGTGGGGCGGGACACGCGTTGGCCGCCGCCGCGCAACTCGCCGCGCTTGTCGAACCAACGCCGCAAGCCATGCAGAATAACGACCTTGTCCCAGAATGTTCGTTCGGGATCGACCGTGCGCACGGCCGGAACAGTCAGATCGAGCGCTGGCAGATCGTCATCAACGTAGGGCTTAATCGGCACTTCGCTGTTCGGATCAAGGGCGGATTTGGCTTCCGACTCGATCTTGATCGCGGCGCGCACATAATCGGATTGCGGCGTCGCCGTCGGATACCAGATCAGAAGCGTCTGCTTGTCGGCATCGGTGTCGTCTGCTTCTACCCGTGTTCGAGACCAGCGCGCTTGATCCGATCCTGCAGGATCTGAGTCAGTTCAGTTCGTAACGGTCCGTTGATATAGACTTGGCAGGCTACTTTAATCGCATCAAGCCGCGCACGGCGCTTGTTGTTACTAAGAGCATTAAGCTCCTCGATAGTCGCCGGCTCGCCGATTTCGTCCCGAAAAACCGTAACGTCGATATCTTCGGAAAAGCGGTTGATCAGGCCAAAGCCTTTGGACAGGGATGTCCCGCCCTTGAAGAGTAGGCGGGGTCCTCCCGCTTTCAAGCCATGGAACAGGGCATCAAGCGTCCAGCAGACCCAGAAATCCTTTTCAATACTTTGGGACGCCGTGCCGAGGCGCAGCGCCGTCGTATCGAAGGCGCTCAACATCGAGTCTGTTCCGGCTGCGAGGACCTCATCAAAAGCCCGATTCATGTTTTGCTTGCCTTGCCCCGCTTGGCTAATTGCGGCTTTTTGGTTGGGTCGTCACTGGACCGAGCGCCGGCAGCGAGATGATGATCATCATGATCCGAACCAGTATGATCATCATCAGCGGCTGCAGCATAGTCGGCATCGACGACCCGATCTTGAATGTTGGTGTCGCTTTCGATGAGCGGCTTGAGAAACGCCCACATCCAGGTCGGAAGCGCAGTCATGCCGGCGGCGATGTCGGCTTTAAGCGGCGGCCCTGCCGACGGGTCGTCGAAAAGCTTGGCGAGCTTTCGTTTAACCCGATCACTCTCGCCTTCACGGACCAGGAGATCACGCAACCAGTGAAGTGCCTGAATGACGCGCATGGCCGGCCGGCCGGCCCAATACAGCTTGCTGGCAGCGGTTGGACGGAAAGTAATGGTGACATTACCGAGCTTGATCGGTTGTTTGCGCGCGTCAGTATGAACCATGATTTTCGCCGGGACGGCGTCGGTCAGGCCCAGGTCGTTCGCAGCGGTCATGCCGTCGACGAGCATTCGGGTCTGGTCACGCCGTCCGACGGCGTCGATGACGGATCGCGGATCGGGCGGGTTGGGCTTTTGAGTCAGTTTGTTGAAACCGAGCTGATCGTAGAGACCTCGGTCAATTCGCCTGAGGTTTTCGGCATTGGTCAGTCGCTGCAAGGTCTTATCGACGGCATCTCGGGAGGCCAGGTCGACGAAGTCGGTCGGCGTCCACACTTTGCGTGGTGCATCCGCCCGGATTCGCTCCAAGATTGCGGTCTTAAGATCTAATGAGTCGTCGGTCATGTCCGAAAAATGTATAACTTTTTCGGACTCATGGCAAAATCAATGTCCGAAATATGTATACAAATTTCGGACACCCCTCCCCCCCCC